>NZ_JACARK010001551.1:0-974 GCF_013386655.1 Pseudomonas sp. K5002
CGAATTCTGCAACGACGGCGCAGCGAACTGCAGAGACCGCAGAAGGCAAGGCGAGCTCGGCGTTGGCCGGGGCAGATGATGCCCGTAAGACTGCGGACGATGTGCGAGCTGCTGCCGATGCCGCTTTGGCCAAGGCCGACAGCGCCGAAAAGAGCGCAGGTGTGGCGCAAGGGACGGCCAGTACCGCGCTGGACTCCGCAGCTGACGCCCAAAAAACTGCCGAATCCGCCCGGGGAATCGCCGAACGGGCGCAAGGGGCCGTTGCGACTGCACAACAGACGGCCGAAACCGCACAGGGTGTCGCCAACACGGCCCTGGGCTCGGCAGCCACTGCCCAGAAGACGGCCGAAGCCGCACAAGGGGCAGCCACCACAGCACTGAGTACGGCGTCTGAAGCGCAAAAAAGCGCCGCGACAGCCCAAGGCACTGCCGATACCGCGCTGACCACGGCCTCCAGCGCCCAACAAGCCGCGAATGCTGCGCAGGGCTCTGCCGATAAGGCGTTGGACACGGCTGTTCGGGCCGGCGAAACCGCTACGGCCGCCCAGGGCTCCGCCGATGCCGCCTTGGCTGCAGCCGCCAGCTCTCACAAGGCTGCCGACGTGGCCCAAGGCACCGCTAATACGGCGCTGGACAAGGCCGCCGTGGTGCAGAAAAGCGCCGATGCCGCGCAGCTTACAGCCAATCAGGCGCTCAGCGCCTCCGAGGGTGCCGGGCAATCCGCCAACGCGGCCCAAAGCGTGGCGGATTCGGCATTGGCAACGGCGACAGGGGCGCAGACTGCCGCTCAATCGGCTCAGGATCGCGCGGATGCCGCCGTCAGTTCGGCGGCTGGTGCACAACAGGCCGCAAATGCCGCGCAAGGCACGGCGGATACCGCCCTTGGTGCTGCCTCCACGGCACAGCGCACGGCCGACGCCGCCAATTCCACCGCAGACCAGGCACTGAGCACGGCCTCCACGGCGCATCAGGCG
>NZ_JACARK010001552.1:0-1229 GCF_013386655.1 Pseudomonas sp. K5002
CCTCGCTGATCGGTACGCGCTTGCCACGCCTGCTGCTGTTGCTGGTGGGCTACGCCCTGATGGCCGGTGCGGTTCTGTTGCTGAGCGGTACGCCAACACTGCTGCGCTTTGCCCTGGCAGCGCTGCTGTTCAAATTCACCTGGACCTTCATCCTGCCGCTGATTCTCGCCTGCCTCGCCGACCTCGACCGCAGCGGCAAGCTGATGAACACCTCCAACCTGGTGATCGGTGCGGGCCTGGCCATCGGGCCGGCCATTGCCGGGCGGCTCATCGAAGCCAGCGGCGGGTTTGCCTCGCTGCTGGTGGGCGGCGCCGCCGTCACCCTGTTGTCCCTGGCGCTGATGCTCGGCAGCCGCGCCACGCCTGACGCTGTTTTAACCCGCTGAACTGGAGACTCTGATGAACCGAACCACCGCGTTTTTCTTTGATGAACTAAGCCTCTGGCACAGCGCCGGCGCCCACGCACTGACCTTGCCGGTGGGCGGTTGGGTGCAGCCGCCTGCCAGCAGCGGGCATGCCGAGTCGCCGGAGACCAAGCGGCGCTTGAAAAGCCTGCTGGACGTATCCGGGCTGAGCCGTCACCTGCAACAGCACAGCGCAGTTCCGGCCACTGACGAGGACTTGCGACGGGTACACGGTGCCGACTACCTGCAACGCTTCAAGGCCCTGAGCGATGCCGGCGGTGGCGAACTGGGCCCACAGGCACCGATCGGTCCGGGCAGTTACGAGATCGCCCGACTCTCCGCCGGGCTGGCCATCGCTGCAGTGGACGCAGTGCTGAGCGGGCAGGTCGAGAATGCCTACTCACTGTCGCGGCCGCCGGGGCATCACTGCCTGGCGGACGGCGCCATGGGCTTTTGCTTCCTGGCTAATATCGCCATCGCCATCGAGGCCGCCAAGGCGCGCCGCGGGCTGGGCAAGGTCGCCGTGATCGACTGGGACGTGCACCATGGCAACGGCACCCAGTCCATCTTCGAAACACGTGGCGATGTATTGACGATCTCCCTGCACCAGGACGGTTGCTATCCGCCGGGCTACAGCGGTGAACAGGACCGTGGCCGTGGCGCCGGCCTGGGCGCCAATATCAATATCCCGTTGCCGCCAGGCAGCGGCCACGAAGCCTATCTGCACGCGATGGAGCGCATCGTGGTACCGGCCCTGGAGCGCTTCGAGCCGGAACTGATCATCGTCGCCTGCGGCTATGACGCCAACGCCGTGGACCCGCTGGC
>NZ_JACARK010001553.1:0-714 GCF_013386655.1 Pseudomonas sp. K5002
AGCGGTTCGCTGCACAAACCCTGCAGGCGCTCCAGTGTCAGGGCCATGTGGCTGCCGCGCTTGCTGGCGGCGATGGCGTGGATCTCATCGACGATCACCGTGCGGGTGCTGGCAAGCATCTGCCGGCCCGAGTCCGAGCCGAGCAGCACGTAGAGCGATTCCGGGGTGGTGACCAGGATGTGCGGCGGGTGCTTGCGCATCAGGGCGCGGTCTTTCTGTGGGGTGTCGCCGGTACGCACGGCGGTGCGGATCGCCAGCGGTGGCAGGTCGAGGCGCTGCAAGTGCTCGGTGATGCCGGCCAGCGGGGTTTGCAGGTTGATCTGGATGTCGTTGGAAAGAGCCTTCAGGGGCGAGACGTAGACCACCAGCGTTTGGTCTGGCAGTTGGCCGCCATTGGCCAGGCCTTGGTGCACGAGATCGTCCAGCACCGCGAGAAAGGCAGTCAGGGTCTTGCCGGAGCCGGTGGGTGCGGCGATCAGTGTGGAGCGGCGCTGGCGGATCAGCGGCCACGCCTGGGCCTGGGCGGCGGTCACCGACGGGAACGTGCTGCGGAACCAGGTGCTGACGGCGGGGTGGAAACCGTTCAAGACCGTGTCCGTTGATTCAGGAAGGTTCATCCCCAATTTATGCGGCCGGCCCCGGCAACTTGCAACCCCGGGATGCATTCCCTGTGGTGAGGGATCTTGCTGCGGTAAGGGAGCTTGTTGTGGCGAG
>NZ_JACARK010001554.1:0-671 GCF_013386655.1 Pseudomonas sp. K5002
AGGCTGGAAATCTCGGCCTGGCCAACGGCGGCATCGGGGCTGCGGTCGGGGCTGAACAGCGGCGCCTGCCAGGTGCCGGCGAGGCTTTCCAGGGTCGCACTCGGGGCCACGTGAACCTTGGCCGAAGCATTGGCGCGCACGGCGGAGGCAGGCTTATCCAACCACTGCGGCGCGTCGCCGATGCTGCTCAAGATGCCCACCATCAGCAGGCCCAGCAGCCCGGCCACACCGAGCAATCCCCACTCGAGGGGGCGCAATGAATTGATCATCGGCGGGCCTGCGTGGCGGCTGCCGGTTGCAGATAACCGCGCACCAACAGGTGCACCACCAGCTTTCCGGCACCGCCGCTGGCGGGGGCATTCGGCCCGCGACGGACGCTCATTTCATCCACGAACAGGAACGGTCGCTGGTACTCCAGCTCATGCAGGATCGCGGTCAGGGGTTCGATGGCGCAGTTGAGGGTCAGGCTGACTTTGATCTGGCGATAGGGCTCGGTGTCGTCCTGCTCCGGGGTGATGGGCATGCGCTGGGTCAGGCTGCAGCCGCCGCCGAGGCCGGCGCGGCTGTTGATCAGGTCGGCGATGCGCTGCATCAGGTCCGCCGCCACGGCGCTGGGGTCATCCCCCGGCAACAGGCTGGTGCTGCTGGCCGGGTCCTGGCGGGCTTGCTCC
>NZ_JACARK010001555.1:0-450 GCF_013386655.1 Pseudomonas sp. K5002
GTGCGCGTGCTCCTGCCAGCCATACACGCCACCGGCAATCGACGAAATCGCCACCAGCGCACCGCCTTCATGCATGTGCCGGGTTGCCGCCCGGAAGGTGCGCATCACCCCGGTCAGGTCGACGTTGAGCATCTCGTTCCACAGCTCGTCGGTCATCTCCAGCAGTGGCGCACGGCGTAACAAACCGGCGTTGGCCACCGCGTAATCGAGGCGACCGAAGTGCTGGACCGCCTGCGCCGCCAGGTTATCCACAGAGGTTGTATCGCCCACGTCCAGCGGCAACATCAGGCATTCACCGCCCGCCTCTTCCACCAGCGCAACCGTGTGATGCGGGTCATGGGGATCGGCCGGGTAATACCCACCCACCACCGCCACGCCGCTGCGGGCGTACGCCACCGCGAGGGCCTGGCCGATGCCGCTGGCGGCACCGGTAATCAATGCAACTTTACG
>NZ_JACARK010001556.1:0-530 GCF_013386655.1 Pseudomonas sp. K5002
CGAACCGGTGCCGGCGGTGGTGGGAATCGCGATCAGCGGCGGGCCTTTGCGCGGCACCTGGTCCACGCCGAACAGGTCGGCCAGGGCGCCGTGGTAACCGGCGTAGGCCGCCACGCTCTTGGCGATGTCGATGGCACTGCCGCCGCCGACGCCGATCAGGCCGTCATGCCCGCCTTCGCGGTAGACGCGCATGCAGTCCTCGACGATGGCGATTTCCGGGTCGGGCAGCACGCGGTCGAAAATCTCGTAGGTCCGTTCGCCCAGGTGTTCCAGCGCCAGCGCCACGGTGCCGGACTTGACCAGTGCCGCATCGGTGACAATCAGCGGGTTGTCGACATCCAGCCGCGTCAGCTCGGCGGCCAGTTGCTCGATGGCGCCTGGGCCGGTGAGCAGTTTGTGGGCGATCTTGAATGAGGAAGTACTCATGTGCGCGGCCTCTTATCAGTTATGGGCTGGCACAAGACTAGCTGACTTGGGCTGGTTGTCTTGCATTCAGCTACTGAATAGACACAAACCCAATGTGGGAGCGG
>NZ_JACARK010001557.1:0-857 GCF_013386655.1 Pseudomonas sp. K5002
CCCGACCAGGCCCCGGCCGTTCAGCACCGTCAGTGCCCAAGTGGTACCGATCAAGCCGCCGCCCCCGCAGTCGGACGCCGCCGATCTGCTCAGTCAGATTGCGACCCTGGCCAATGAAGGCAAGAGCCTGGAAGCCCGTGCTGCCTGCGAGCGTTATTTGCAGAGCCATCCGCCGGCGGCCCAGGTGTTTTATTGGCTGGGCCTGCTCAGCGATGTGGCCGGCAGCGCCCTGGAAGCCCAGGGTTATTACAGAAAAGCCTTGTACCTGGAACCCCAGCACCCGCAGGCCTTGATGCACCTGGCCGCGTTGCTCGAGTCCCAGGGCGATGTCGCCGGCGCCCGGCGTTTGCAGGCTCGTGCCGCGCGCAGCGAGCGAGCTGACAGTGAGCGTAAATCATGACCCTGGATCCCGAGCTGAACCTGACCCTGGCCGATACCCAGGCCATCGATGACTGCTGGAACCGCATCGGCATCCACGGTGACAAGTCCTGCCCGTTGCTGGCCGAGCACATTCACTGTCGCAATTGCTCGGTGTATTCCGCCGCCGCCACGCGCCTGCTCGACCGTTATGCCTTGCAGCAGGACGATCACCGCCCCGTCGCGACGCCGGAAGTCGAGGGTGATGTCCTCACCCGTTCGCTGCTGATGTTCCGCCTCGGCGAAGAATGGCTGGGCATCGCCACTCGCTGCCTGGTGGAAGTGGCGCCGTTGCAGCCGATCCATTCCTTGCCCCATCAGCGTTCCCGCGCCTTGCTGGGCGTGGCCAATGTGCGTGGCGCACTGGTGGCGTGCCTGTCCCTGGTGGAATTGCTGGGGCTGGACAGCACCGGCAGCGGCCCCAGTGGCGCACGAATCAT
>NZ_JACARK010000016.1:0-11065 GCF_013386655.1 Pseudomonas sp. K5002
GATCGAAACGTTAATAGGGCTAAACAACACTGCCTTACTAACTCCTTCTGGGCTTCGATGACCTGAAGCAACTCGCTGCCGAAACCTACATAACTCTTTGTTTACCAAGGAGTTTTCCGTTTCGACTGCGCCGGAAGTGGGGCGAATTATAGACTTCCAGAATCTGCCGTCAACCCTTAATTCAGCTTTTCTATCAAATAGGCATTTCTGGCTAAAAACCGACCAACTTCCCTCCATATAGAGAGCCTCAACAACCCTCTATATAGAAGAGAAGCTTCAGATGACCCCGGCCTCCCTCAAAGCCGACACATTCGCTGGCGTCAAACCCAGCACTTGCTGCAGCACCTGATGGGTATGCTCACCCAACAGCGGAGGTGCGCTGCGGTATTCAACAGGCGTCTTGGACAGGCGCATAGGACTTGCCACCTGGGGCACAGTACCAGCCAACGCATGAGGCAACTGCATCGCCAACCCGCGCGCTTTCACCTGAGGATCGGCAAACACCTGCGCCAGGTCATTGATCGGGCCGCAAGGCACACCTACTCGCTCCAGCTGAGCCACCCATTCAGCCGTGCTCTTGAACACGGTAGCCTGACGGATCAACGGAATCAGCACCGCCCTGTTAGCCACTCGCAGCTTATTAGTAGCAAACCTAGGATCATCCGCCCACTGGGGCTGCCCAGCCACTTCGGCAAATTTGCGGAACTGCCCATCATTACCCACAGTAAGAATGAAGTCGCCATCCGCCGTAGGAAAATCCTGATAGGGAACGATATTCGGATGAGCGTTACCCAGGCGCTTTGGAGAGACGCCCGTCGTCAGGTAGTTCATCGCCTGATTAGCCAGACAAGCCACCTGCACATCCAGCAACGCCATATCGATATGCTGGCCGCCACCATCATGATCCCGGTGAGCCATGGCCGCCAGGATCGCAACTGTCGAGTAAAGCCCCGTAAGAATATCCGTCAGCGCCACGCCAACCTTAACCGGTCCGGCGCCGTCTTCACCCTCCGGGCGGCCAGTCAGGCTCATCAGCCCGCCAAGCCCCTGGATCATGAAGTCGTAGCCCGCCCGCGTCGCATAGGGCCCGGTTTGACCAAACCCGGTAATCGAGCAGTAGATCAACTCCGGATTGATCTCCTTGAGCGACTCATAGTCCAACCCATAGGCCGCCAAGCCGCCTACCTTGAAGTTCTCGATCAGAATGTCGGACTTCGCCGCCAGGTCACGCACCAGCTTCTGGCCCTCCGGCCGCGTGAAGTCGATCGTCACCGATTCCTTGTTGCGATTGGCAGACAGGTAATACGCCGCCTCAGTGGTGTTTTCCCCATACGCATCCTTGAGGAAGGGTGGCCCCCAGGCACGAGTGTCGTCGCCACTCCCGGGCCGCTCGACCTTGATCACTTCAGCGCCAAGGTCTGCAAGTATCTGCCCGGCCCAAGGGCCCGCCAGCACTCGCGACAAATCCAGTACCCGCAGGTGCGAAAGCGCGCCCATGGTCGTTCTCCTATTAATAGAACGCCTGAATACCGGTTTGCGCTCGCCCCAGGATCAATGCATGCACGTCGTGAGTACCCTCATAGGTATTCACCACTTCAAGGTTGACCAGGTGGCGGGCAATGCCGAACTCATCCGAGATGCCGTTACCACCGAGCATGTCACGCGCCATCCGGGCAATGTCGAGCGACTTGCCACACGAGTTACGCTTCATGATCGAGGTGATTTCCACAGCCGCAGTGCCCTCATCCTTCATACGACCCAACCGCAGGCATCCTTGCAGCGCCAGGGTGATTTCAGTCTGCATGTCTGCGAGCTTCTTCTGGATCAGTTGAGTAGCCGCCAAAGGCCGCCCGAACTGCTGGCGATCAAGAGTGTACTGACGCGCGGTATGCCAGCAGAACTCCGCGGCCCCCAAGGCACCCCACGAGATCCCGTAGCGTGCCGAGTTAAGGCAAGTGAACGGTCCTTTCAGGCCACGCACATCCGGGAAGATGTTCTCTTCAGGAACAAACACGTTATCCATGACGATTTCACCGGTGATCGAGGCGCGCAATCCGACCTTGCCGTGGATCGCCGGAGCACTCAGGCCTTTCCAACCCTTTTCCAGCACGAAGCCGCGAATGTCGCCCGCATCGTCCTTGCCCCACACCACGAACACATCCGCAATCGGGCTGTTGGTAATCCACATCTTGCTGCCAGTGAGGCTGTAGCCGCCATCCACTTTGCGCGCGCGGGTAATCATCGCGCCCGGGTCGGAACCATGGTTAGGCTCGGTCAGGCCAAAGCAGCCAATCCATTCACCAGAGGCCAGCTTCGGCAGGTATTTCTGCTTTTGCGCTTCGGTACCGAATTCATTGATAGGCACCATCACCAGTGAGGACTGCACACTCATCATCGAACGGTAGCCAGAGTCCACACGCTCTACTTCACGAGCGATCAGGCCATAGCTGACGTAGTTCAATCCACTGCCACCGTACTGCTCTGGAATCATCGCCCCCAGCAGGCCGGTCTCACCCATTTCGCGGAAGATCGCAGGGTCAGTCTTTTCATGGCGGAAGGCTTCGAGAACACGGGGCGCCAGCTTGTCCTGGGCGAACTGTTGGGCACTGTCGCGCACCATGCGTTCTTCTTCGGTGAGCTGTGAATCCAGCAGCAGTGGATCGATCCAGTTGAAGCTTGCCTTACCGCCCATGAGTGAGTCCTCGCGAAGTAAATCAAAAGTCGTGCATGGAGCCTAGGCCGGGCAGGCGAGGAGGGCAAACGAGGATTTTGCATAGCCTTGTGCTAATTTCTCACTCCGTAACATTCAAAAGCGGCATAGATGCTCTTTACTTGTGAGGTCACGGTACATGCGCAGAAAAATTCCCAGCACCACGGCGCTGGTCAGTTTCGAGGCTGCAGCCCGCCACGAGAGCTTTACCAAGGCGGCACAGGAGCTTTCGATCACCCAGGGCGCAATCTGCCGACAAATCGCCAGTCTTGAGGAGTTTTTAAGTGTCGAGCTGTTTCGACGCTCGCGCCGGGGCGTGAAACTGACAGAAGCAGGGCTTTCCTACAGTCGCCGGGTGGCTACGCAACTTGACGCCGTGGAACGCGACACCCTTTCGATCATGGGACAGCAGGGCACCAACGTTATTGAACTGGCGGTGGTCCCGACCTTCGGCACCCAATGGCTGATCCCACGCCTCAAGGACTTTCAGCACCAGCATCCCGAAGTCACCGTCAACCTGACCAACCGCACACGGCCTTTCCTGTTCGCCGATACCGAATTCGACGCGGCAATCTACTTTGGCGATGCCGACTGGTCCGGTACCGAATCCCACAAACTGATGGGAGAAAACCCGCTCCCTGTATGCAGCCCGCGCTTGCTGGACGGTCGCACGCACTTCACTGCACACGAAATCGCCGAACTGCCCCTGCTACAACAAACCACTCGACCCTATGCCTGGCGCCAGTGGTTCAACGCGCAACAGCTGGACATACCCCGCGACATGACAGGCCCGCGTTACGAGCTATTCTCCATGTTGTCCCAGGCAGCCATGCACGATATGGGCATTGCACTGATACCGCCGTTCCTTATTCAAAGGGAACTGAGCGATGGGCACTTGGTGATTGCCAGCCCTCAGGTACTGGCGAGCTCAAAGGCTTACTACCTGATGATTCCCGAGAGAAAGGTCGAATCAGCTTCTCTGCATGCGTTCAGAGACTGGCTGATTGATCAGTCGCATCGTTACAACCCCAATATCTAAAGGGTCTTCGTCAATTTATTAACTTTGTAGTCAACAAAATAAAATACCTACATATGTATATATATGTCGCAATTTAGAAGACCGCATCTTTTGACCCTGAAATGGCCTTTAAGCCATGTAGGTATTGGCCTGTAGCCATAAAATTGCAGCGATGCCCAAGCATTCACGTCGGCGATGGAGATGCGCTGATATTTCGGTAAAAACTCTTTAATCTCCTGTATTTAAACGACTTTAATCTATCCATTGCGACAATCGGTCACGGGGTGACTTGTAGTTAATTTTTCGTCACCCGTCATAATCTCTTGAAGGCCGTAAAGTTCGCCTGCAAAATGCCGCGCCCCGCTGTATTTCAGCGGGATCGTGCTGATCGGCCGCCCAGATTCGCCTGTCGTGGCGCACTGGCCTTTTACAAAAATCAAAGCAAAAAGATCATGCAGGAGATTTGACGTGCACATTGGTGTTCCTCTCGAAACCCAGACCGGTGAAACGCGGGTGGCTGCCACCCCGGAAACCATCAAGAAGCTGATCGGCCAGGGCCACAAGGTCACTGTGCAAAGCGGGGCAGGCATCAATGCCAGTGTCGTCGACAGTGCCTATGAAGCAGCGGGCGCAACCATTGGCAGCGCCAGTGATGCATTCGGCGCCGAGCTGATCCTCAAGGTGGTCGCCCCCAATGACAGCGAACTGACGCTGATCAAAAGCGGCGCAGTGCTGGTGGGCATGCTCAATCCGTTCAGCAACGAAACCATCACTCGACTGGCCAAGCATGGCATCACGGCCTTTGCCCTTGAGGCCGCGCCGCGCACCTCCCGCGCGCAGAGCCTGGATGTGCTTTCTTCCCAGGCAAACATTGCCGGCTACAAGGCTGTACTGCTCGCCGCCCATCACTACCCACGCTTCATGCCAATGCTGATGACCGCCGCCGGTACGGTGAAAGCCGCTCGCGTGCTGATTCTTGGAGCTGGTGTAGCAGGGCTGCAGGCGATCGCTACCGCGAAACGCCTGGGTGCGGTCATCGAAGCGTCCGACGTGCGTCCGGCGGTAAAGGAACAGATCGAATCCCTGGGCGCCAAGTTCGTCGACGTGCCATACGAAACTGATGAAGAACGTGAATGCGCGGTTGGCGTGGGCGGTTACGCGCGCCCAATGCCAACAAGCTGGATGCAGCGCCAGGCCCTGGCCGTGCATGAACGTGCCAAGCAAGCCGACATCGTCATCACCACCGCACTGATTCCGGGCCGCAAGGCACCGACCCTGCTCAGCGCCGAGACCGTCGCACAGATGAAGCCAGGCTCGGTGGTCATCGACCTCGCCGCAGCCCAGGGCGGCAACTGCCCGCTGACCGTGGCAGACCAGGTGGTCGTGGAAAACGGTGTGACCATCTGCGGCCCGACCAACCTGGCCGGCGCCGTCGCCGCCGATGCCTCGGCGCTGTACGCACGCAACCTGCTGGACTTCCTGAAGCTGGTCTTCACCAAGGAAGGGCAGTTTGAAATCAACCTCGAAGACGACATCGTCGCCGCGTGCCTGATGTGCCGCGACGGCCAAGTCATCCGCAAAAACGCCTAAGCAGGGATTCAGACGATGGAAGAGCTTATTTCCCCCGGTATCTACAACCTGATCATCTTCGTGCTGGCGATTTATGTCGGCTATCACGTGGTCTGGAACGTCACCCCGGCCCTGCACACCCCGCTGATGGCCGTGACCAATGCGATTTCGGCGATCGTGATCGTCGGCGCCATGCTGGCAGCCGCACTCACCGTGACACCACTGGGCAAGACCATGGGCACCCTGGCCGTAGCCCTCGCGGCGGTCAACGTGCTCGGTGGCTTCCTGGTTACCCGCAGGATGCTTGAGATGTTCAAGAAGAAAGCCCCGAAAGCAAAAGAAGAGGCGCCATCGTCATGAGCATGAATCTGGTCACGACGCTCTACCTGATCGCGTCGATCTGCTTTATCCAGGCCCTTAAAGGCCTGTCACACCCGACGACGTCCCGGCGCGGCAACCTGTTCGGCATGCTCGGCATGGCGCTGGCAGTGCTCACGACCGTGGGCCTTATCTATAAGCTCGGCGCCGAGCTGGCCACTGCCGGCATTGGCTACGTCATCGTTGGCCTGCTGGTCGGCGGCACCGCCGGCTCGATCATGGCCAAGCGCGTGGAAATGACCAAGATGCCGGAGCTGGTGGCGTTCATGCACAGCATGATCGGCCTGGCTGCAGTGTTTATCGCCATCGCCGCCGTCGTGGAACCACAGTCGCTGGGTATCGTGAAACACCTGGGGGATTCGATCCCCGCCGGTAACCGCCTGGAGTTGTTCCTCGGTGCAGCCATCGGTGCAATTACGTTCTCCGGCTCGGTCATCGCCTTCGGCAAGCTGTCGGGTAAGTACAAGTTCCGCCTGTTTCAGGGCGCACCAGTACAGTTCGGCGGTCAGCACAAGCTGAACCTGGTGCTGGGGCTGTTGACGCTGGGCCTGGGCCTGGCCTTCATGTTCACCGGCAACCTCAGCGCCTTCGCATTGATGCTGGCCCTGGCGTTCGTGCTGGGCGTGCTGATCATTATCCCGATTGGCGGCGCCGACATGCCGGTGGTCGTCTCGATGCTCAACAGCTACTCCGGCTGGGCTGCGGCGGGGATCGGCTTCTCGCTGAACAACTCGATGCTGATCATCGCCGGTTCGCTGGTGGGTTCAAGCGGTGCGATCCTGTCGTACATCATGTGCAAGGCGATGAACCGCTCCTTCTTTAATGTACTGCTCGGCGGTTTCGGCAACACGGCAGACGCCGCCGGCCCGGCCGGCTCGAAAGAAGCGCGCCCGGTGAAATCCGGCTCGGCTGACGATGCAACCTTCCTGCTGACCAACGCCGACACCGTAATCATCGTACCGGGCTACGGCCTGGCGGTGGCACGGGCACAACATGCGCTGAAAGAGCTGACCGAGAAGCTGACCCACCGCGGCGTGACCGTGAAGTACGCGATCCACCCGGTTGCAGGCCGTATGCCTGGTCACATGAACGTATTGCTGGCCGAGGCAGAAGTGCCTTACGACCAGGTGTTCGAGATGGAAGACATCAACTCCGAGTTCGGCCAGGCCGACGTGGTGCTGGTGCTAGGCGCCAACGACGTAGTCAACCCGGCCGCCAAGAACGATCCCAAGTCGCCCATCGCGGGCATGCCGATCCTCGAAGCGTTCAAGGCCAAGACCATCATCGTCAACAAGCGCTCGATGGCCAGCGGCTATGCCGGCCTGGACAACGAACTGTTCTACCTGGACAAGACCATGATGGTCTTCGGCGACGCCAAGAAGGTCATCGAAGACATGGTCAAGGCCGTCGAATAAACACTGCGCCAGCGCAATACCCAAAACCCTGGCCTTTAGTAGGCTGGGGTTTTTTATTGCCGGTAAAAACCGACAAAAGGCTCTAAATCGCTGCCTGGCATTCGACCATGGTAGCGGGACGAAATTTTTTGAAATCACTAGACTGCGCATCTTGCTTCCGTAGCCCGAGATAACAATCCATGTACCGTGATCGTATCCGCTTGCCTTCGTTGTTGAACAAGGTCATGAGCGCGGCTGACGCTGCCGCACTGATCCAGGACGGCATGACCGTCGGCATGAGCGGCTTCACCCGCGCCGGTGAAGCCAAGGCCGTGCCCCACGCCTTGGCCGAACGCGCCAAGACATCACCGCTGAAAATTACCCTGATGACCGGCGCCAGCCTGGGCAACGACCTGGACAAGCAACTGACCGAAGCCGGTGTACTGTCGCGACGCATGCCATTCCAGGTAGATAGCACCCTGCGCAAGGCGATCAACGCCGGCGAGGTGATGTTTATCGACCAGCATTTGTCGGAAACCGTCGAGCAGCTGCGCAACAATCAGCTCAAGCTACCGGACATCGCGGTGATCGAAGCCGTAGCGATCACCGAGCAAGGCCACATTGTGCCAACCACTTCCGTGGGCAACTCCGCCAGTTTCGCGATTTTCGCCAAACAGGTGATCGTCGAGATCAACATGGCGCATAACCCGAACCTGGAAGGCCTGCACGACATCTATATCCCGAGCTATCGCCCGACCCGCACGCCAATTCCGCTGGTGGCCGTGGACGACCGTATCGGCAGCACCGCGATTCCGATTCCGCCGGAAAAGATCGTCGCGATCGTCATCACCAATCAGGCGGATTCGGCCTCCACCGTGACGCCGCCCGACAGCGACACCCAGTCGATCGCCAATCACCTGATCAACTTCCTTAAAGAAGAAGTCGACGCCGGACGCATGACCAACAAGCTCGGCCCGCTGCAGGCAGGCATCGGCAACATTGCCAATGCGGTGATGTGCGGTTTGATCGAGTCGCCCTTCGAAGACCTGACGATGTATTCGGAAGTCCTCCAGGATTCCACATTCGACCTGATCGACGCAGGCAAGCTGAGCTTTGCCTCAGGCAGTTCGATCACATTGTCGGAACGGCGCAACGCCGACGTGTTCGGCAACCTGGAGCGCTACAAAGACAAATTGGTGCTGCGGCCCCAGGAAATCTCCAATCACCCGGAAGTGGTGCGGCGCCTGGGCATCATCGGCATTAACACCGCGCTGGAGTTCGACATCTATGGCAACGTCAACTCCACCCACGTCTGCGGCACCCGGATGATGAACGGAATTGGCGGCTCGGGCGACTTTGCGCGCAACGCGCACCTGGCGATCTTTGTCACCAAGTCGATTGCCAAGGCCGGCGCGATTTCCAGCGTGGTGCCAATGGTCAGCCATGTGGACCATACCGAGCATGACGTCGACATCCTCGTGACCGAGGTCGGCCTGGCGGACCTGCGGGGCCTGGCGCCGCGGGAGCGGGCTCGGGTCATCATCGACAACTGTGTGCACCCGGCGTACCGCGATGCCCTGAACACCTACTTCACCCAAGCCTGTGTGCTGGGCGGGCACACCCCGCATATCCTGCGAGAAGCACTGAGTTGGCACATCAACCTGGAAGAAACCGGGCATATGCTGAAGGCGTGATTGATACAGATTCGGGCTGATGCAAACACAGTTTCATCAGCCCGAGCTTCCGAGCCCAATTTTTATAAAAAATTGTACTGCTGTACCGGTCATTTCCTACTGAAATATCCTACCTCGAACTCCATAAACACCTAAAACGCACCATAAAAGTGCCGACAGGTACAGTTGCCCCAATTTCGTACAGTACAGCCCCTATAAACAGTTAACTGGCCCCTCACAATACAGGTGAACTGTATCTAGAGAGTCTTGCGCGGGAGGAGGATCATTGGCACCAGTTAAACCACTACCTAATCCCGCCACAAGCGGAAGGATGTCATCATGGAACGTACACTCAGTTCCGATCTGTTCTTCGAAGAAAAAGCTGTAAACACCCAGGCTTCCCTGCCTCTGCGCGTTCTCGCCAACCTGATGTTGTGGCAGCGCCGCATCTCCAGCCGCCATCAACTGGCTCGTCTGGATTCGCGTCTGCTGGCTGACGCCGGTATCAGCGAAGCACAACGCTACGAAGAGCTGAGCAAGCCGTTCTGGCGCTAATTAGCGTCCGCTGGCCCTGACCCACCGGGTCCACCGCCAGCACTCCGAATTGTTAAAGCAGAACCCGCCCCGGGTAACCGGCGGCGGGTTTTGTTGTTTATGGGGTTTGGATTTTCAATGGCGAAAACAGTCGGCTTTCTACAGACCGATACAGTTTAAAAAAAATAACAATTAAGCAGTACAATTTAACCCGCGTGTATCTGTACCGGTAGTACCCTCCAGCCCAAGATGGTGTTCCAGGACCTCATGGAAGGCGCGCGTCATGAATACCAAAAACCAGCAACACCCTCGGTTGATACAGCTACTCAAGCGTACCGCTGCAGCACTCGTCTGCTGGGGGCAACGGGCCCGCACACGCAGGCTGCTGGCTCAACTGGATCCGCGGGAATTGTCCGATGCGGGTATCAGTCACGGCGACCGGGCATCTGAGCTGGCCAAATCGTTCTGGCGCGAGTAATCACCGCAGGAAGCTATCCGAACAGATAAGCGGCGGCTAATATCCGGCTACCACGTGGCGAACCCTGTAGAACGGGCGTCTGATGCCCATGGTCTCGCTGCTCAAGCAGTAGCTTTGTGCCACCCTTTCGTTCATTTACAGGAGTCACCCCATGTCCCGTCTTCACCTGCTGAGCGCTGCAGCCCTGCTGGCCCTGGCTGCCAATGCCAACGCCTCCAGCCTGATCGTGACCACGGATTCGATCGTCGGCGCACTGAAAGCCACCTCAGACGCCACCTCCGATGCCACTTCCTCCCTGCGTGACAACAAGGTCGTACGTGCCGCCCGTGACGACGCCGCCAGCTTCGTTGCCAGCGAAGGCGCCATCCGTGGCGTAAAACTGGAAAGCGCCCTGGCCCAGATCCGCCAACAGGCTCCACAACTGAATACCGCGACTGACGCGCAGCTGGCCCAGGCGATCCTGGCCATCTGACCGCAGGTGGGATAAAGGGGGCGCCAGGCGCTCCCCGAACCCTCCGCGCTGGCTCTCGCCCGGGCATTGCGCTAGCCTTGGCGCTCGTTTTCAGTTGTCGAGTCCCATGGCTTTTTCATACCGCCTGTTGATCGCTCCCGTAGTGTTTTGCACCTGCTGGTCCACGCAAGCTCCGGCCTTTGACCTGTCCACCCAGAGCCTCGTTGTCAGTGCGTATGCCACCAGCAAAGTGACCTCCGCACCGTTCGACCATAAACTGATACTGGCCGCCCAGGATGACGCTGCCGCTTTCATTGCCACTGACGGCCAATGGCGGGGAGCCCGACTGGAATCAGCGCTGGATTATCTGCGCCATACCCAGCCAAAACTTAACGCCAGTGACCTTGAACTGGCGCAAGCAATTCTCGTCCAATAATCATCTTTGTATTTCGGAGTCATTCCATGCGTAGCCCGCTGATCGCCGCCGCTCTCGGCCTGCTGTTGTTGGCCGGTGTTGCCCAGGCACAAACCCTGAAGGCCACCAGTAACATCATCGTCCGAGCCTCGGCCCGTACCATCGATTTCACCTCGGACACCACCACGTCCATCCGCGACTCCAAAGTCGTACGCGAAGCCCACGACGATGCTGCCAGTTTCGTCGCCAGCAATGGCGAGATTCGTGGCGCTCAACTGGAAGCCGCCTTCGACACCCTGCGAACCCGCGTGCCGGAAGCCCGCGACGCCAGCGACCAGGTCCTCGCCGAAGCTATCCTCTCTCTGTGAGGCGCATTGCCGCCTGGCTACTGGCCGGCACCTTGCTGCTGGGCGCCAGCGCGGCTCAGGCCGCCCTGCAACTGCGG
>NZ_JACARK010000160.1:0-14485 GCF_013386655.1 Pseudomonas sp. K5002
CCGGAACAGCTGCGGGTATTCGGCCTCAAGCACACCGCGCGCGCGTTGGCCAGGCAGCACAACATCCCGCTGCTGGAAGGCACCGAGCTGCTCAACAGCCTCGACGCCGCACTACTGGCCGGGGAAACCGTGGGCTATCCGATCATGCTTAAAAGCACCGCCGGTGGTGGCGGGATCGGCATGCGCGTGTGCCAAAGCGCCGATGAATTGCGCGACTGTTTCGAGGCGGTGAAACGCCTGGGCCAGAACAATTTCAGCGATGCCGGTGTGTTTATCGAGAAGTACATCCAGCACGCCCGGCACCTGGAAGTGCAGGTGTTTGGTGACGGCGGCGGCGAGGTGATCGCCCTCGGCGTGCGCGACTGTTCGGTGCAGCGGCGCAACCAGAAAGTGCTTGAAGAAACCCCGGCGCCGAACCTGCCCGACGGCATGGCGGATGAGCTGTGCCGTGCCGCCATCACCCTGGCCAAGGCAGTGAATTACCGCAGCGCCGGCACCGTGGAATTTATCTTTGATAGCGCCGATGGCCGCTTCTATTTTCTGGAAGTGAACACCCGGTTGCAGGTGGAACATGGCGTCACCGAGCAAGTGTGGGGCGTGGACCTGGTGCGCTGGATGGTGCAATTGGCCGCCGGGGAAATGCCGCCATTGCGGGAACTGCAACTGAAGCCTCACGGCCACGCGATTCAGGCACGCCTGTACGCCGAAGATCCGGGCCGGGAGTTTCAGCCAAGCCCGGGGCTTTTGACGTATGTGGACTTCCCGGTCGCTGAAGGCCTGCGCATCGACACGTGGGTGGAGGCCGGTTGCGAGATTCCGCCCTACTTCGACCCGATGATCGCCAAGCTCATCACCTGGGCGCCGACCCGCGAACAGGCACGCCTGGATTTGCATCAAGCCCTGAGCAACAGCCAACTGTACGGCGTGGAAACCAACCGCGATTATCTGCGCCAGATTCTGCTCGCTACACCGTTCGCCAGTGGCCATCCGTGGACGCGCTGCCTTGAAGATTTGGTGTACCACGCCAACACGTTTGAAGTGCTCAGCGCCGGCACGCAAACCAGTGTGCAGGACTATCCGGGGCGCCTCGGTTACTGGGCCGTAGGCGTGCCGCCGTCGGGGCCGATGGACAGTCGCGCGCTGCGCCTGGGCAATCGCCTGCTGGGCAATGCCGAGGGCACCGCTGCACTGGAAATCACCATGAGCGGGCCGTTGCTGCGCTTCAATTGTGCGGCGGTGGTGGCGGTGACGGGTGCAGACATTGTGCTGCGCTTGAATCATGAAGCGGTACCGATGAACACCGCGTTGCTGATCCCGGCGGGCGCAACCTTGAGCCTGGGCACCATCGCCGGGGCCGGTGCTCGCAGCTACCTTTGCGTGCGCGGCGGGCTGCAGGTTCCGGATTATCTGGGAAGCAAAAGTACCTTCACCCTTGGCCAGTTTGGTGGGCATGGCGGGCGGGCTTTGCGGGCGGGTGATGTGTTGCACTTACTGCCGTTGGAGGATCTCAGTTGCGGCAATACGCTAGTGCCTGAACCGCTTGGCGAGGTGCGAACACTGCGGGTGATCTACGGCCCCCACGGCGCGCCGGAATACTTCAAGCCCGAGTACATCGAGACGTTCTTTGCCACCCAGTGGGAAGTGCATTTCAACTCCAGCCGCACGGGTGTGAGGTTGATCGGGCCGAAGCCTCTGTGGGCGCGTACGGATGGCGGTGAGGCGGGGTTGCATCCGTCGAATATTCACGACAATCCCTATGCGATTGGTGCGGTGGATTTTACCGGGGACATGCCGGTGATCCTCGGCCCCGACGGCCCGAGCCTGGGTGGGTTTGTATGCCCGGTGACAGTGATCGAGGCGGACTTGTGGCAGCTGGGCCAGCTCAAGGCGGGTGACAAAATCTGCTTCACCCCGGTCGACATCAAGACCGCCCGCGACCTCGCCTTGAAATGGGATCAAGTGTGGGAGCCGGGCTTGCTCGCGATGCAGGCAACTCGGTCCGACAGGCAAACCGAGGCGATGCTTTCGCGAGCAAGCCCGCTCCCACATTTGATTGAGTCGCCTGTTGTTCTGGACATCGGCCAGGCCGACACCCGCCTGGTCGCCCGCCTCGCCGGCGACACCCACCTGCTCCTGGAAATCGGCGCCCCGGAACTCGACCTGGTGCTGCGCTTTCGCGCCCACGCCCTGATGCAAGCCCTCGAAGCACAAGCCCTGCACGGCGTCATCGACCTGACACCCGGCATCCGCTCCCTGCAAATCCACTACCAGCCCGAACAACTTACCCTCGCCGACCTCCTGGCGCTGATCACCGCCGAATGGCACGCCGTCTGCGCCAGCCAAAACCTGCAAGTGCCGTCGCGCATCGTCCACCTGCCACTGTCCTGGGACGACCCGGCCTGCCAACTGGCGATCGAAAAATACATGACCACCGTGCGCAAGGATGCCCCGTGGTGCCCGAGCAACCTGGAGTTCATCCGCCGCATCAACGACCTGGCCAACCTCGACGAAGTGCGCCACACCGTGTTCGATGCCAGCTACCTGGTGATGGGCCTGGGCGACGTCTACCTCGGCGCGCCCGTGGCCACGCCGCTGGACCCGCGTCACCGCCTGGTCACCACCAAGTACAACCCGGCACGCACCTGGACCGCCGAAAACTCCGTGGGCATCGGTGGCGCCTACCTGTGCGTGTACGGCATGGAAGGCCCCGGCGGTTATCAGTTCGTCGGGCGTACCTTGCAGATGTGGAACCGCTACCGGGAAGTCGCCGCGTTCGATGGCAAACCGTGGTTGCTGCGCTTCTTCGACCAGATCCGCTTTTACCCGGTGAGCGCCGATGAGCTGGTGCAGATTCGCCGGGATTTCCCCCTTGGGCGGTTTGAACTGAGCATCGAACACAGCCAGTTGAACCTGACGGATTACCAGGCCTTTCTCGCGCAGGAAGCCGAAAGCATCGGCGCGTTTCGCGGGCAACAGCAGCGCGCGTTCAACGCCGAACGCGAACGCTGGATCGCCAGCGGCCAGGCGCATTTCGACAGCGAGGAACTCGCCGCACCACAGGGCGCAGACACGCCCTTGCAGGCCAACGAATACAGCATCGACAGCCACATCGCCGGCAATCTCTGGCAAGTGCAGGTCAGCGCTGGCGAACGCGTGGCGGCGGGAGATGTGCTGGTGATCCTGGAGTCGATGAAAATGGAAATCCCGGTAGTCGCACCGTTCGCCGGCACCGTGCGGGAAATTCCGGTGCAGCCCGGCAGCGGCATTGGCGCAGGCCAACGGGTGGTGGTGCTGGAGCGTGATTTGCAATAACGCGGCGGGGCTGTATCGTGCAAGGCACACCGGGTTTCACCGGGACCTTGTCCGATACAGCCTGAACCGACCGATGACCACGCCAACCCTCTGCCCCGCCTGCGGCGCCCGCAACGATTGCGCCCTGGCCGACCCGCGCACTGCCGACCAGGCGTGCTGGTGCTATTCCGTCAGCATCGACCCCGCAGTGCTCGAAGCCTTGCCGGCGGAACTGCGCAATAAAGCCTGCCTGTGCCCGCGTTGTGCTCAGGTGGACGAACAACTGCGCGGCAACGAGCGGTCGTAATGCGCGTAGATCGTTTCCTCAGCAACCTGCCCCGTTTCAACCGTAAACAGGTTCGCCTGTTGCTGGTGGAGCGGCGGATCAGCGTCGACGGCCAGGCCACCAGCGATCCGCACCACCCGGTAAGCGAGTTCAGCCGTGTGTTGCTGGATGACGAAGTGCTGCAAGCCGGCAAACCCGCGCGTTACTTCATGCTGCACAAACCCCAGGGCTGCGTCAGCGCCACGTCCGACCCGCAACACCCCACGGTGCTCGACCTGCTGGATGAACCTGACAAGCACGAGCTGCACATCGCCGGTCGTCTGGATTTCAACACCACCGGCCTGATGCTGATCACCAACGACGGCCAGTGGTCGCGCCGCCTGACCCAGCCGCAAACCAAACTGCCCAAGGTCTACTACGTCGAGACCGAGCAGGACATCGGCCCGCAATACGCGGCCACCTTCGCCGCCGGCCTGTACTTCGCCTTTGAAGACCTCACCACCCAACCGGCGGAACTGGAACTATTGGGCCCCAGAACGGCGCGCCTGAGCATCATTGAAGGGCGTTATCACCAGGTGAAGCGCATGTTCGGGCACTTCGACAACAAAGTGATACGCCTGCACCGCGAACGCATGGGACCGCTGGAGTTGGATGCAGCCCTTGCGCCAGGCCATTACCGGGCGCTTACAGAGGCTGAAATCCAACAGGTCTGATGACCGTTCAGCCGATGATGGCAAAAACCCACGCCATCGACTGGCGAACTGGCATCCCTGATGCTTGAATCAACCCAGCCAGCCGCAATCTGACTGGCGAGTCACCCCTACCTACAAGAAACACTTTGCCCGTCCGCACGCTTGACCTGCGGGCCTCTCACGGCAAATTGCCCGCCATAACAACACCCGTCGGCCAGCCAGTACCGGATCGACATGGGCCCTCACTTCCAGGCGTATGCCTACCTGTCACAAAGCTCGTGCAGAGTGATCTGCGCGCATTACCCGCTTGCCAGGAGTCTTACGACATGAGGCCAGAAATCGCTGTGCTGGATATACAGGGTCAGTATCGGGTTTACACGGAGTTCTATCGCGCGGACGCAGCAGCCAAGACCATCATCCTGGTCAACGGCTCAATGGCCACCACTGCGTCTTTCGCCCAGACCGTGAAAAGCCTGCACCCGACGTTCAACGTGGTTTTGTATGACCAGCCCTACGCTGGCCGCTCCAAAATCCACAACCGCCACGAGCATATGCTGACGAAAGAAGTCGAGGGCCAGATCCTTCTGGAACTCATCGACCACTTCGCCGCCGAACACGTGCTGTCCTTTTCCTGGGGCGGCGCCGCGACCCTCGTCGCCCTCGCCCATCGCCCGCGCCGTGTGGAAAAGGCCGTGATCAGCTCGTTCTCCCCGGTGATCAACGCCCCGATGCGCGACTACCTGGAGCGCGGTGTCGACTACCTCGGCAACCTCGACCGCGACCGCGTGGGCCAGCTGGTCAACAGCACCATCGGCAAACACCTGCCGTCGCTGTTCAAACGCTTCAATCACAAACACGTGAGCAGCCTGGCCGAGCACGAGTATGGGCAGATGCACTTTCACATCAGCCACGTGCTCAACAGCGACCGGCTGTGCTACCTCAAGGCCGCTAAGCAGATTGATATACCGGTGTTGTTCTTGAACGGCGAATGGGACGAGTACACCAGTGCCCAGGATGCCAAGCTGTTTGGGCAACATATTGCGAAAAGCAGCTTCGGCACGATTCAGGCAACCGGGCACTTTCTGGATATGGAGCACAAGGCCGCGTGCCGGGATAGCCGGGAGGCGTTGATGGGCTTTTTGAGACCGGAGCAGCAGCCAAGCCGGTTGCGGTACCACGCGTCACAGCCACAGCATGCGTTTGCCGTATGAGCGGTGGGGTTGTGGGCGGGCCGGATTTCCCAGGGGGTTCGCCTGCCCATGATCGACCGTTGGCACGTAAAACACAGAATTTTCGAAGAAAAACTTCAAATCCGCGAGCACATCTGGTACAAAGTCAGCCGCTCTGAGCGGGTATAGTTTAGTGGTAGAACGAAAGCTTCCCAAGCTTTAGATGAGGGTTCGATTCCCTCTACCCGCTCCACTCAGATTTTGGTCCTGCGTCAGGCTGGTTTTGACGGGGGATGTGTAAAAAAACCGGTCCTTGGTGACCGGTTTTTTTATGGGTGGGATTTGGAAATTAAACGGTCGAACCGGGCTCATTCAATCGCCTGATAGACCTTCTTCCCGCCAACCCAAGTCTGCAGGACGCGTGTCCTCCAGATGTCTGCCGGGCTGACGGCAAAAATGTCCTGATCAACCAGGATAAAATCGGCCCACTTTCCGGGCTCAATGCTGCCTTGGGTAGCTTCTTGATGGGCTGCATAAGCTGCATCCAGCGTAAATGCACGGAAAGCCTCGAAGAGGGTCATGGCCTGCTCAGGGTGCCATCCAGCCAAGGGGTTGCCCTCATGATCCGAGCGAGTCACGGCAGCATGTATGCCGTAGAACGGATTGGCAGATTCGACTGGGAAGTCTGACCCTGCCGCAATTTTCGTTCCCTGGTTAAGCAGAGTGCGCCAGGCATAAGCCCCCTTGATCCGTTCGACACCCACCCTGTCCTCAGCCATATTCATGTCGCTGGTAGCATGTGTAGGCTGCATCGATGCAATCAGCCCTAGATCGATAAAGCGCGGTATCTGCTCCACATCAACCACCTGCGCATGCTCGATCCTGTTACGCAAGGCGCGCCCACCGACTGTGGCGTAGGTCTGTTCAAAGCTATCCATGACCTGCTTGATGGCAGCATCACCGATGCCATGCACATTAGCTTGAAAGCCGGCTTTCAGTACCGACTCAATCTTGTGCTTCATCTCCTGCCGGCTTTCAAAAAGCAGCCCCTTGTTGGTTGGGTCGTCGGTGTATGGCTCAAACAGCGCCGCACCACGGCTTCCCAAAGCGCCATCGGCATAAAGCTTGACGCTACGAATGGTAAGACGATCATCGCCATAGCCGATCAAAGGGCCGTCCTGGGACAACACCGCGAAATCATCCCCCGCACCGTTGATCATCGAGTAGACACGTAACGGAAGCCGGCCGCGATCGGCAAAACCGCGCATCGTCTTGATCATCTGCCTATCAGCACCTGCATCGTGCACAGATGTCAGTCCTTGTGCATTGAGATGCTCCAATGCAGCATGCAACGCGACCTCTCGCTCCTGCTCGTCAGGCAGCGGAATAATATCCGCGACCAGCCCCATAGCGGCGTCGATAAATACACCTGTCGGGTTACCTTCTGCATCCCGTTCGATACGTCCGCCTTTCGGATCAGGCGTGTCCTTAGTAATACCCGCCAGTTGCATCGCCTTGGTATTAGCCCATCCGGCATGGGCATCCACCCGAATTAGCCACACTGGTCGATCGACAACGACCTTATCAATTTCGGCAGCCGTCGGAAAACGCCCCAACTTCCAGGTAACGTGGTTCCAGCCTGAGCCACTCAGCCAACGGGCGCCGGGGCGCGCTGCAGCGAATACCCGAAGCCTTTCCTGCGTATCAACCAGTGTTGGAGAGCCCCGTAAAGCAATGCTTCGAAGGGACTCTCCAAGCCATTTGATATGGCCGTGCGCATCGGTCAACCCAGGCAAGAGGGACGCACCCTTACCATCGATGCGCGTCGCCAATGCATGCTTGCCAGCAAGATCGGCCGCCATACCGACGCAAATCACTTTGCCCGACGCATCAAAGGCCAACGCATCAAAACGCATCAGACCGCCTCCACTCACGGTATAACCACGCACATTTTCCATAATCGTTGGCTCCGCCCGGACAGGCCCCGTCAGCGACAGGAACATAGCCACCGGGATCAACGCCTTGGGCTGAGTTTTGATACACATCAGCAGCTGTTCAAACGCGGCAAGCATCGGGCCGAGCGTGAGACTTTTAAATGCTGATGGTTGCAGACTCGGTTTTTCTCCTGAAAATCGTGGAGTCATGATTTCCTCCAGTAAGAGGTCACGTCATGCGGTCAGAAAGAAGGTTATAAAAAAGGGCGCTAACACCGTCAGAATCAAACCACTCATGAGAGCGGTAGGCAGCGTGTCGCAGTGGCAGGTTTGGCGCACGATCGGTAACGTCGAGTCCAGAGCGGTTGCCCCAGCGGCGGCAATACCGACCTTTGGGTGGAAGCCACCGACCAGGTACAGTAAAGCGATCGCGATCAGTTCGCGCCCCAGGTCTGCGAGCAATGCCGTAGCGCCATGAACTTCTCCGGACAGCCCTCCAACCAGGACGCTGGATAGCGTGAACCATCCAAATCCCGTCGAGAGTGCCAGGAGCAAACGGATATCTTCGCCAGTGATGAAATGAACCGCATAGGCTCCCAATATTGAGCCAATGACCACGGCAATCGGAACGCATAGAACGCCCCATGAGATCCAGTCACGACCTAACTTGATGCTCGACAAGTCGAGTCCCACCAAGAAGATCAGTACCATTAACATCACGTTGCTGGGCGGAAGCCACAAGCTTGCAACGGTTGATTCTGCATATGTGAACAACACGCCCAAGGCCACCATCAGCAGCGCAATAAAGCACTCTTTCAGAGGAGCAGCAGCGCCATGCATATCGAAACTGGCAACCCTGCCTGGTTCTCGTCCAGCCCCTCTCAAAGCCGCCAAGCCCAGCAGCAGCATGCAAGGCACCACTGTTGTTGCGACCGCGACAAGCGAAGATGTCTTGAGCACATAGCCAACCGCATCCAGCGAAGAAACCACTTCGCCGAACTCAGTGCCTATCAGAAAAAGTAGCCCCCAAACCAAAGGGCTGATCAGACTGACCAATCGGGCAACAACTTTATCCGGGAGCAAGAGTTTGCTCGATAGATAGCCTATTCCCAACGCAATCAAGATGGGTAATATCGAGCTCAACGCCTGCACCGTCATATCCTCTGAATGGTTGGCGAGAAATCAACCAAAACAATACAGCGCTCACAGACTC
Organism: Pseudomonas sp. K5002; assembly: GCF_013386655.1. Taxonomy (NCBI): domain Bacteria; kingdom Pseudomonadati; phylum Pseudomonadota; class Gammaproteobacteria; order Pseudomonadales; family Pseudomonadaceae; genus Pseudomonas; species Pseudomonas sp. K5002. The sequence goes on from NZ_JACARK010000160.1 coordinate 8,586, forward strand.
CGGGAGAGGCGTCGTCAAGTTTCTTGATCGGGCTTATGTAGTGCGAAACCTTCGGATCATGAACGGCAAAACTATCGAGAGGCTCCGAAAGGGTAAACTCCGCCCAAATCTGACTTGACCGCGCGTCCTCAAACAGCATGTTTCGAATTTCCGGATGCCCAATAAAATTGATGCCACCCGTCATGTTCGAAGAACGGTAGATCAAGTGCGCAAACGTGAAGGGCTCTCCATCCTGGTGAAAAAAGTTCGGTGAACTTATACCTGGCTGATCCGAACTCGCGGACGTGAGTTTTACAAAATGCACCCCAAAATAGATAGGAAGGGGCTGGCCAGGATGCTGCCAGAACGTCAGGGAAAAATCTTCATCGATCAGGTCGAGTAGTACGCGATTGTTTTTTACCGCATCACTCAACGCGTGAAAGTAGCGAATATTTGCGTGATCCGGATTGTTACCGCCTTGGTCGTAACCTGCGCGTCCGTGGCCTGCCCCATCTTTGACGATTGGCAACCAGTGGCCTTCATGCGTGTCTTGCCAGGGAAGAATGACTCCGTTGCCATACCGTCGAAACCTGTTTACTCCAGGCGGGGCGTACTCATCCGGTTCCAACTGTTCAAACTCTCGACGTAATTCTGCGAGCTCTTCGACGCAATGAGTCTGGCTCACACGAGGCATGTAATGCAGATATCCATCTTCTGCTAAGGCACTTCGAGGCATGGTCATTCCTCCTTGGTTTGATGCCATCAAACATAGGCAATCACCGTGGAGAACTTCAATGGAGGCGCGAACAACGAGAAGTGTCTTACAACGACGTCGGACGCTAATGGAGCGAGGGGGAACGAATCTTTTTACTCGGCATTACTGACGCAGTACTACGCAGATAGGGTGAAACTGTACGCAGGTTGCTGGGCCGGGGAGTCTCTGAACCGGCGCACACTGCTACTGGTAACCCACATCCAGGGAGGTGTACGCAACAATAGCTGCCCCGCCGTCCTGCTCAGCGGTCTGGTTGTAATTCCCGGCCTTGAAATACAGATTGATGCCCTGCCAACCCGATGGCGGAATATCGAACTCCCGGCTGGCCTGCCTGCCATTCGCCGCAGCCGAAACCAGCAGCACCATGCCGCCCTCGGAGCCCTTGACCTCAATCTTGTAATTGAGCTTGTCATTAACCTTCAGCCCCGTCAGCAAGACTGTCCGTTGCTCCTTCTGCCCGTAGCGTGTCTTGGTCCCGGCGACGATCGAGCCATCTTCCCAGCGAAGCTTCAGCAGCTCCGAACCTCCCGCCTTGTCGCCATGTATCTGGGCAAAAATGATCGATTTTGTGCTTGGATTTTGCACCACATAAAGCTCGCCGGACTGGGTATTATCAAACACCCCACCTGCGGTGAACTCTCTTTTTGCCCGCAGCTCAACACGGGGGTAGTGACTGTTGGGCGTCGCGTCAAGACCCGAGGGTGTGTTGAATACCAGCGCTCCTTCAGGCACGCCTTGATGGCATCCCGATGTGCGATAACAGTTTGTGTAGAAATAGGCGTTCTGAAGATTTTCGCCGATCGCGATTTCTTCTGCCTGACCTTGCGCATTGAAATCCTGAAGCACGTAGGCACGGCTCAGGTTGGACAGGTTGTCGCCTGGGGGTTTTGTGGCATCCAGGGCAAAGGCATTTCCACCGTTAAAAATCGCTCCGATGGCCACTACCGACACCGCGATAACTCTAGCGCCAAACACTTTAAATGCGTGCATCACCGTCACCAATTATTCGTCAAAGCCCCAACTCCAACGCCAGCAGATCCGATAGCTGTTGCGGGTGTCGAATCAATGTAATGCGCCTTACTGCCGAAAGAGAAAAAAATATTGGAGGGCTGCCCTTCCCTTGGTATGTGCGGCCTGGAAGGGAAAGCCTTTTACAGAATCAAGAAACCCGATCCACTCGGTCCTGCACGGCTTCTACCAGTAAAAGCCCCAGTTCAATCATTTGCTGAATCGCCAAGGCCAGACTGCGATGCTTATCTGGCAGGTTATCGGCAAATTCGTTGGTCATTGCGCCAGCGCCGGCAATGGTTTCGTAAGCGTTGGCGAGCAATGCATCGGTGCCGATTTCGGGACGTACGCTGAAGATTCTTACGGGTGAGTTATACGAGTCAGTACACATCTGTTGATCCTCAAGAAGGACCACCACCCAGTACTACGGAGATAGGGTGGCAGCTGTACGCAGGTTAGTAGACCGGGAAGTTTCAGAACCGGCGCGCCCGAAGACGCCCTGCGCACAGCTACCATTAGGCACAGGCAATAAGATGCCTGACCGATAGAACAGCCGTACGCCAAAACTTCACCGGGCTACTAAACCCGACCGCTGATGGGCAGCGGCTGACGAACCTTAAAGAGGTTGCCCAAGGCGTACAACCGGGACGATTCTGATGGTTGTGTAGGCAATGGAGCAAGGTTCAAATATTCAGGCCAATCCGCGCTTCAGCCTTCAGTTCCCTCCAACTGCGCAAGATCCGCAAGCAACCCCGGCCCCACCGGTTCCCATCCCAACTTCTTGCGCGTGATCGCACTGGATGCAGGCATATCGTGAGCGGTAAACCTTGCCAACCAACCAAAAAACCCCTGAGCCTCTTGCGCCGAAATGGATTTAACCGGCAACCCTAGCCGCGTCCCCAATACCTCGGCAATCTCCCTTTGCGACACACCCTCCTCCGCCACCGCGTGATACCTCGTGCCCGGCTCGGCCTTTTCAATCGCCAGCCTGTAGAGCCGAGCCACATCCAGAATATGTGCCGCCGGCCAACGGTTTTTCCCGTCGGCGATGTAAGCGCAAACGCCCTTCTCGCGATACAACTCGATCACCGGGCTAACCAGCCCCTGCCTGACGGTGTCGTGTACTTGAGGCAAACGCATCACCGACACATTCACCCCCGTCGCGGCTACAGCGTTGGCCGCTTCTTCTGACGCCGCACGGGGAATCTGCGCCGAGGTAACCACCGCACCGTCCTCCGTCACCAACTGCCCCGGCACGGTGCTCGCAATTCCGACACCGGAGGTAATGATCAGCGGTCGATCCGACCCGGCAAGTGCCTCTCCCAGCGCCTGGATAACCCGGCGGTCGTCCTCGCAGTTCGCGACGAATTTCGAGAAATCGTGATTGAACGCCAGGTGAATCACGCCATCCGCCTGGGCAACACCAGACTTGAGGCTTCCCAGGTCCTCAAGCGACCCACGATGTACATGAGCCCCGGCGGCCTCCAGCGCTGCCACCTTGTCATCCGAGCGGCACAACCCCAGCACCTGATGGCCCGCCGAGATCAGTTCCTTGACGACAGCCGACCCGATAAATCCGCTGGCACCCGTTATAAATATGCGCATGAACCGTATCTCCGTGTGTATTCAGAGACTAATCTGTGCGCTTGCCCTATACGGGTAAAGTAGTGAAGTTATCAGGGTATAGAGGCTAACAGGCTATGAGCGCAAACCAGTTGGGCAGCTATCTGAAAGACCGACGTACCCGGCTTGATCCGGCGGCATTCGGCTTCTCATCGGCACGACGGCGTACGCCAGGTTTGCGCCGCGAAGAGGTGGCCCAACGCGCGAACATCAGCCCCACCTGGTACACCTGGCTCGAACAGGGCCGTGGCGGCGCGCCGTCGGTGGAAGTGCTGGAGCGGATTGCCCATGCGCTGATGTTGACCGATATCGAACGCGAGCATCTGTTCCTGCTGGCCTTCGGACGCCCACCCGAAGTGCGCTATCAGCAAAACGAAACGGTGACGCCACGCCTGCAACGGGTACTGGATGCCTTGAACCCCAGCGCCGCGATCCTGCGTACGGCGACCTGGGACGTGGTGGCCTGGAACCAGGCGGCGACGGTGATGTTGATGGACTACGGATCCCAGGCGCCGGAACAGCGAAATATCCTGCGGTTCATGTTCCTTGATCCCAATTCCCGCGCGGCCCAATACGACTGGGAAAGCGTGGCGCGGTTTGTGTTGGGGGCTTTCAGGATTGATACGGCGCGCTCAGGCGCGGCGGAGCAGGTGCAGCCGCTGGTGGATGAACTGTGTCGACGCAGCCCTGAATTTAAGGCGATGTGGAGCGAAAACGATGTTCAGGGCGCCCATGGTGATCGCATCAAGCGGATACGCCATTCGGTGTTGGGGCCGATCGAATTTGAGTATTCGGTGTTTGCGGTCGATGGGCGCAAGGATCTGAATATGGTGGTGTACAACCCGGCGACGCCGGAGGATGCGCAGCGGATCGCATCCTTGATGGATTAGGCGCCAGCAACTGCAAGAGACTTCGACACTGCAATCGCTCGCAACAAGAGACCATTTGAATCCTTAGCCTTACTCACATCATTCTCCTGCGCCTAACCGCGCCGCGCGCACGTGCTCATGCCTATTGCCAGCCAGTATCCATATGGATACAGTGAGAACCCGTGAACTATCATGTCCAGCAAACGCAGACCTTCATTACCTGGCATTCAGCAATACGTGATTTACGCGCAAAAATCGCCATCGCCCGGCGCATCGATTGCGCATCTGCTGGCAATCTGGGCGATATAAAGACGGTAGGCAATGGTGTCTCGGAAATGCGCGTAGATATCGGTCTAGGTTATCGAGTGTATTTCACGCAGCGAGGAAGAACCGTCATCGTCTTGCTGGCCGGTGGCGACAAATCCTCACAAGACGCCGACATCCGGCGAGCAAAAAAACTGGCAAAGGAAGTTTGATCATGAGCCAAACACTGACGACATTTGATATGGCGGCACTGCTCGACAGTGATGAAGCCATCAGCGAATACCTTTCTCAAGTTCTGGCCGACGGCGATAACGAGGAGTTCCTCAGGGCCGTCGGGTACGTGGCCAAAGCTCGCGGGATGGCGCGGGTCGCGACCGATACCGGCATGGGCCGTGAGAGTCTGTACAAGGCATTTGCCCCTGGAGCAAAGCCCCGCTTCGAAACGGTACTCAAGGTGCTTCACGCACTGGGTATCGATCTGCAAGCACAGCCGGGGCATGTCGCCAATCATTCGATTATTTGAGTGAGCAGCCCCGCTGCACCACCCACGCCAACGGCAACGTCAGCAACAACATCCCCGCCAGCACCATCACCGCCACCGGCACGCCCATCAAGTCCCCCAGCCCGCCAAACAGAACCGGCGCCAACGCGCCACCTCCGATGGTGCCGGTGTAGAACACGGCAAACGCCTGCTCTCGTTTACCTGCCCCAGCGAGATCCGGCACCGCGCCGTACAGCACCGAAGAGGTGCCATTCAACGCCAGCCCCAACACCGGCAATATCACCATCAACCCGCTCAACGGCAGGTACACCGCCGCGACGATCAACAGCGCCGTGACGGTTTCCGTCAGCCACACGGTTTTCATCATGCCGATGCGTGCGCCGAGGTAGCCGCAGAGCAATTTGCCGAAGGCGCCGCCGATAAACAGCATGGTCAGCGCGAGACCGATGCCCGCAGTGCCGGCGCCTTTAGCTTTCAGAAGAAAGGGCAGAAACGTGAGAAAGCCCATCCGCACGGCACTGTCGAGTGTGCCCGTGACGATCAGCGCACGCAGACCGCTGACCGAGCCACTTCCGATCAAGGTCTTGGCGGTTTTGCCGGAAGCAGACGCCGCTGCCTGCGTTGGGATCAGCCACCACAGCAACCCCGCCGCAGCCAATCCCAGCATTCCAAGAAGCGTGACGCTCGCGCGCCAGCTGATGACGGTCAGCAACAGGCCGACCAGCCCGGGAACCAGGGTTTTGCCAATGTCTCCGGAGAAGTTGTATTGAGACAGCGCTTCCTTGACCCCACCACCGTTCTCGTAGGTGTCGGTGATCATCGAAGAAGCCAGCGGATGCTGGGTACTCGCCCCCAGCCCGCCCAACAGCAGCGCCAGCAA
>NZ_JACARK010001558.1:0-379 GCF_013386655.1 Pseudomonas sp. K5002
CGAACAGGGCCAGCAGTGTTTCGTCGACATGAGCGCCGGGATGGAAAGCAATTACCTGAAGATCCAGGAGCAGTTCGGCGAGGAATCCCTGGAGCAATTGATGGAGCTGCTCCAGAAGCTCAAAGGCATCAAACCGTAATAATCAAAAAATAGTGGCTGAAGCCTGTCCCTTTTTTTCACGTGACTGGTCATTCCAGGTAAGTGAACAAAATCGAGAGCTTCTTCCAATGCCCGCAATACGCCCGTTGCTGAACCTCAGCCTCATGCTGAGCCTGAGTGCCAGCCCGTTGTTCGTTCCCATCAGCTATGCCGAAGACGGTGCGTCCCGGCGCAGCTACCAGGTGCCGGCCGGCAGCCTGAGCGCCGCGCTGACCCGTTT
>NZ_JACARK010001559.1:0-551 GCF_013386655.1 Pseudomonas sp. K5002
ACTCGGTCCGTGCCTGGGGCTGGCCGCGCAGATGGGCCGGGGCGAAGTCGTCGAACAGCGTGTCGAATGCCGGGTGCACGGCCACAAGTTGGCCCTGCAGGTGGGTCGATAGCTCGCTGATGACGACGCCGGCATGGGCGCAGGTCGCCTTGAGTTCATCGCAGTAGGCCTGGCTTTCTGCAGCGCGAGCCAGGTCAATGTAGCGGGTGCCGAGTGTGGGCAACTGGATCGCCTTGTAGCCCTGGGACGCCGCCCATTGGGCGATGTTGGCCAGGGTGTCGAAAGGCGCTTGGTCCGAGATGAACTGGACGAGAAAAATGCCTGGGCCGCGCATGTCTGTAGTCTCCTTCATGGGTGGTTCGCCAAGGTGGTCCACTTCGCCTCGCCGTGATGGTTGGCGATCACGGCTTCGATAAAGGCCATGCCGCGCACGCCGACTTCGATGCCGGGTACGCCAACGGCCTCCGTGCCCTGGCGAATGGCCTTGGCGAAGTCGCGGTAGAGGTTGGCCATGGCTTCCAGGTAACCCTCGGGATGCCCGGCGGGCAGGC
>NZ_JACARK010001560.1:0-699 GCF_013386655.1 Pseudomonas sp. K5002
TTGATGCCAGCTGGGAGGCCGACCTGTTCGGCGGCACCCGGCGTGCAATCGAGGCTGCCCAGGCGGAGAACGACGCCTCGCAGGCGCAACTGGCCGATGCCCAGGTGCAACTGGCAGCCGAGGTGGTGCAGACCTATGCCGACGTGCGTGACCAGCAGGCGCGACTGGCACTGGTGGACGCCAGTGTCGAGATTGAGGAACAGGCGCTGGACCTGACCCAGCAGCGACGCAGCCGTGGCGTGGCCTCGCAGTTACAGCTGGAGCAGGTCCTGACACAGGCCGAAAACACCCGGGCCCAACGCCTGCCGCTGCAAGCCTCAATCGTCGAGGCGATTGACCAGTTGAACCTGCTCTGCGGCCTGGAACCGGGCGAGTTGGACGCGAGCCTCAACACTCCCCGCGCCCTGCCCGCTATCCCTAGCCAGGTACCCTTTGCAGACCCGGCGGCGATCCTGAAAGCACGCCCGGATATCCGGGTGGCCGAGCGCCAACTGGCTTCCAGCAACGCGCAGATCGGCGAGAAAACCGCCGACTGGTTTCCCAAGCTCAGCCTGATGGGCGACTTGTCGTTCTCGGCGGCCGATCCCGGGCACCTGGCGCGCAAGGACAGCGGCACCTGGCTGCTGTTGCCGCGGCTGACCTGGAACGCATTGGATTTCGGCCGGGTGGCGGCCAGTGTCAAAGGTGCGCAAGCCGGGC
>NZ_JACARK010001561.1:0-719 GCF_013386655.1 Pseudomonas sp. K5002
CAGGCGCTCGGCGGCACGGGTCACGTGTTGCTCGCTGAGCAAGGCGTCAAGGATCACCAGCAGGTTAAGGTCGATGCGTCGTAGATCATTCATCAGCTGCATGTTCTGCATAAGAACTTGGAATTTAAATTTGCGCGACGAATAGCCTAGAGTCCAGCAAAACCTCTGGGATATTGATCATGACGACGTTGCATTGGGTAGGTTTGTTGCTGTTGGCCGCGTTTGCCGGGGCAGTGGTGCCGTTTCAAAGCGCGATAAACGCCAACCTGGGACGCGGCCTGGGGCATCCGCTGTGGGCCACCCTGGCCTCGCTGCTGGTGAGCATCATCGTGCTGCTGCCGGTGATCCTGGCCCTGCGCCTGCCGCTGCCCAACCTGGGTTTTATCACCAAGGCGCCGCTGTGGATGTGGAGCGGCGGCGCGTTCGGCGTGTGCTTCATTTCGCTGGCGTTGATCCTGATGCCCAAGCTCGGCGCCTCGGGGTTTATCGCCCTGGCGATGGCCGGGCAAATCGTCGCCTCGTTGATGCTGGACCACTTCGGCTTGTTCGGGCTGGTGGAGCGCCAATTGACCGCGCCCCGGTTGATCGGGGCGCTGATGTTGATTGGCGGTGTGGCCCTGATTCAATTCAGTGCCGCACCCACCCGCTCGCTGGTGACCGCCGGCTGATCAGCGCTTGTCGAGGGTGCGCAGCTTCTGTGGCAAGCCCCACAGCAACAG
>NZ_JACARK010001562.1:0-521 GCF_013386655.1 Pseudomonas sp. K5002
CCGGACAACGTCGCCGACCTGGGCCTGTTCTTCGCCGCCCGTGGCCTGCGCTTGAACGTGATGATCGAATACGGCGTGGTCGGCGGGCGTTGCGGTTGCCGCACCGAACAACAGGTGCTCGACCTGGCCAAGGCGATCAATGCCCAGCCTGCGCTGGCCCTCACCGGCATCGAAGGCTACGAAGGGGTGATCCATGGCGAGCACGCCATCAGTGGCATCCGCGAATTCGCCGCCTCCCTGGTACGCCTGGCCGTCGACCTGCAAAACAGCGGCGCCTTCGACCTGGCCAAGCCCATCATTACCGCCTCGGGTTCGGCCTGGTACGACCTGATTGCCGAATCCTTCGAAGCCCAGAACGCCGCTGGCCGCTTCCTCAGCGTATTGCGCCCGGGCAGCTACGTGGCTCACGACCACGGCATCTACAAAGACGCGCAGTGCTGCGTACTGGACCGTCGCAGCGACCTCAACGAAGGCCTGCGCCCGGCGCTGGAAGTCTGGGCCCACGTGCAATCGCTGCCGGA
>NZ_JACARK010001563.1:0-377 GCF_013386655.1 Pseudomonas sp. K5002
CAGCTCTTTACCGGTGCCGGTTTCGCCGATGATCAACACGCTGGCTTCGCTGGGCGCGACTTGCTGGATGTGCGCCAGCAGCGCCTGGGATTTGGGGTCTTCGAAGACCTGGGCCGTGGCGCGGATCGAGGTCGCAAGAGCGGGCGAGGGCGGTAAGGTTAAAAGCTGCATGGGCACCTCTTCTAGGAGTAGAACGTGGGAATCGGCAGGGACTGGTTCAACGCCCAGTCCCCCAGTTCGTGGAGCTTGTAGTCCACCGGGTCGTGCAAGGTTTGCGTGCGCAGGTTGCGCCAGTGCCGGTCCAGGCGCAGCGAGGCGTGAGTGGAGCGCGCGCCGGTGACTTCGAACAGGCGGCTGCACAGCTGCAGGCCGTTGCG
>NZ_JACARK010001564.1:0-532 GCF_013386655.1 Pseudomonas sp. K5002
GGCGGTGATGCTGCCACCCTCGCGGAATGGCGTGCCAAGTTTCTGCAGTTGCTCAAGGGTGGTGTCGCCGCGGGGGTGTTCGTCGTGTTCCACCACCTTGGCCGGGCCTTTGCGCTGGGGGATTTCCACCGCGACGATTTCCCTGGCCAGGCGCCCGCTGGCCTGGGCGGCGGCTGCACGTTGCTGGCTGCGCAGGGCAAACGCGTCCTGGTCGGCACGGGAGATATTGAACTGCTCGGCGACGTTTTCAGCGGTCTCCGGCATCGAGTCGATCCCGTAGGCCTTTTTCATCAGCGGGTTGACGAAGCGCCAGCCAATGGTGGTGTCGTATAGCTGCGCATCGCGGGAAAACGCATGTTCGGCCTTGCCCATTACCAGCGGCGCCCGGGACATCGATTCCACGCCGCCCACCAGCATCAAGCCAGCCTCGCCACAGCGAATCGCCCGGGCCGCGCTGCCGATGGCGTCCAGCCCCGAGCCGCACAAACGGTTGAGGGTGGTGCCCGGCACGCTCACCGGCAGCCCGGCCAGC
>NZ_JACARK010001565.1:0-899 GCF_013386655.1 Pseudomonas sp. K5002
GCCAGCGCGGGAAACGCTGACCGGTTCGCTGCCGAGCAACGCGTCGGCGTTTTCCACCAGCACGTCCAGCGGGATTTCGATGTGCACCGGGCGCGGTCGTCCGGCCTGGAACAGCGCAAATGCCCGGGCCAGTACACCGGGCAATTCGGCCGCCGACATCAAGGTATGGGAGAACGCCGCCACGCCCGCGATCATCGCGTTCTGGTTCGGCAGTTCGTGCAGCTTGCCGCGCCCGCCGCCCAGCTGGCTGCGGGACTGCACGCTGGAGATCACCAGCATCGGGATCGAGTCGGCGTAGGCCTGGCCCATGGCGGTGGTGATGTTGGTCATGCCGGGGCCGGTGATGATGAAGCACACGCCGGGCTTGCCGCTGGTGCGCGCATAGCCGTCGGCCATGAAACCGGCGCCCTGTTCGTGGCGCGGGGTGACGTGGCGGATGCTCGAGCGCGCCAGGCCCCGGTAGAGTTCCACGGTGTGCACGCCGGGGATGCCAAACACCTGGTCCACGCCGTAGCCTTCCAGCAGGTTGACCAATACTTCGCCGCAGGTCGCCATTGTCGTCGCTCTTATTGTTGATAAAGGCCCGTATTGGAACGGCTGGCCCGTAGCGGCAACAATCGATAAAAAGTCATACTAGCCATGTCCTCACGTCATGGCTGCGCCCTTATGAAACGTCTTCCGCCGCTGCCGGCCCTGCACACCTTTTGGGTCACGGCCCAGTGCTGCAACTTCACCCGAGCCGCCGAGCAATTGCACATCACCCAGGGCGCGGTGAGCCGGCAGATCGCCGGGCTGGAAAGTCATCTGGGCTATGCGCTGTTCCAGCGCCAGGCTCGTGGCTTGAGCCTCACCGAAGAGGGCCGCGAATGGTCACTGCGGGCGCAGCAGGTGTTCGGCCT
>NZ_JACARK010000161.1:0-24673 GCF_013386655.1 Pseudomonas sp. K5002
AAATAACACTGCGGTGCTTGTTTGTGGCGAGGGAGCTTGCTCCCGCTGGGCTGCGTAGCGGCCCCAAAAAAGCGGGAGCGCTGCGCACTCCAGCGGGAGCAAGCTCCCTCGCCACATTCAGCGCAGTTATTTATTGCGGGTAATAAAGTCGCGAATCCGCGTCGCCGCTTCCACGCACTCCGCCAGCGGCGCGACCAGCGCCAGGCGTACACGCCCGGCGCCCGGGTTGACCCCGTCCACTTCCCGCGACAGGTACGAGCCCGGTACCACGGTCACGTGTTCTTCCACGAACAAGTCCCGGCAGAACGCCGCATCGTCGCCCTTCACGTTCGGCCACAGGTAGAAGCCGCCGTCCGGGTTTTGCACGTCCAGCACCGGCTTCAGGATCGCCAGCACGGCATCGAACTTCTCCCGGTACAGGTCACGGTTGGCCTGCACGTGGGCTTCGTCCTGCCAGGCAGCAATGCTCGCCAGTTGGGTTTGCACCGGCATCGCGCAACCGTGGTAGGTGCGGTACAGCAGGAAGCCCTTGAGGATTTCGGCATCGCCGGCCACAAAGCCCGAGCGCAGGCCCGGCAGGTTGGAGCGCTTGGACAGGCTGTGGAACACCACGCAACGCTTGAAGTCCTGGCGGCCCAGTTCCACGCAAGCGCTGAGCAGGCCTGGCGGCGGGGTTTGTTCGTCGAAGTACAGCTCGCTGTAGCACTCGTCGGCGGCGATCACGAAGTCGTATTCGTCAGCCAGGGCGATCAGCTTTTTCAGGGTGTCGACGGGAATCAGTGCACCGGTGGGGTTGCCTGGCGAGCACAGGAACAGGATCTGGCAGCGTTTCCAGATGTCCGGCGATACGGCGTCGAAATCCGGGTTGAAGCCGTTTTCATCCAGGCACGGCAGGTAATGCGGCTTGGCCCCGGCGAGGAACGCAGCCCCTTCGTAGATCTGGTAGAACGGGTTCGGGCTGACCACCAGCGCGTCGTCGCCGCGGTTGACCACGGTCTGGGTGAAGGCGAACAGCGCTTCACGGGTGCCGTTCACCGGCAGGATGTTGCGCGCCGGGTCAAGCCAGCCCTTGGGCACGCTGAAACGGCGTTCACACCAGGCGCCAATGGCTTCGCGCAGGGCGGGAATGCCCAGGGTGGTCGGGTACACCGCCATCTGGTCCAGGTTGTTGGCCAGCGCCTCGGCGACAAACTGCGGGGATTTGTGCTTCGGCTCACCGATGGACAGGGCGATGGGGCGTTTGTCCGGGTTCGGCGTGACGCTGCCCAGCAGGACGCGCAATTTCTCGAACGGGTAGGGCTGCAGCTGGTTCAGGGCGTTGTTCATCGATAAATCTCGTTCAATTCATTGGAAGCTGAAAATGGGCGGTCGGTCAGATGCTCAAGCGTGACATCTCGACGCCGGTCTCCTGATTGACGCTCAACTGCTGGACGATGGCTTCCTGCAAGCGTCGGCACAGTTCAGGGTCGGAAAGCGGCTGGTTGTCGGCATCGGTAATGAAAAACACGTCTTCCACCCGCTCGCCCAGGGTCGCAATCTTGGCGTTCTGCAACGACAGGTCGAACTCCAGGAATATCGTGCCGATCCGTGCCAGCAGGCCCGGGCGGTCCGGCGCGCTGAGTTCCAGCACCGTCACCGGGCGCTGGGCGTCGTTGTGGATGGTCACCTCGGGGGCAAAAGCAAAGTGCTTGAGCTGGCGCGGCACCCGACGCTGGATGATGGTCGGGTAGTCGTCAGGATTGCGCAGCGCGTCGGTGAGGCCTTTGCGGATCTTTTTCACCCGCTCCGGGTTGTCGCCGATGGACTCGCCTTCTGTGTCGAGCACGATGTAGGTGTCGAGGGTGAACTGGCTGCTGGAGGTGATGACCCGGGCGTCGTGAATGTTCAGGTTGAGCTGGTCCATCGCCGCCACGGTCACGGCGAAGAAGTCGTGCTGGTCGGGTGCGTAGATAAAGATCTGGGTGCCACCCTCGAACTCGCGCTGGGTGGTTTCCTTGATCAGCACCAGTGGGCCGCCATCGGCCGGCTGCTGCAGGATCGCGTCGCTGTGCCAGGCCACGTCGCCGGCGGTGTGGCGCAGGAAGTAGTCGTCTCCCAGTTGCGACCAGAGTTGCTCGACGTCGTCCGGGTCATTGCCGCCACGCACCAGAATATCCAGGGCCGCGCTTTGGGTGCGGCGGATCTGTTCTTCGCGGTCCACCGGGTTCTCGAGGCCGCGACGCAGCGCGCGCTTGGTCTCGGTGTAGAGCTGGCGCAACAGGCTGGCGCGCCAGGAGTTCCACAGCGTCGGGTTGGTGGCGTTGATGTCGGACACGGTGAGCACGTACAGGTAGTCGAGGCGGGTTTCATCGCCGACGGCCTGGGCAAAATCGTGGATCACCTGCGGGTCGGACAAGTCCTTGCGCTGGGCGGTGGTGGACATCACCAGGTGGTTCTGCACCAGCCACACGATCAGGCGGCTGTCCCACAGCGGCAACTGGTGACGCTGGCAGAACGCTTCGGCGTCCACTGCGCCAATTTCCGAGTGATCACCGTGCCGGCCCTTGCCGATGTCGTGGTACAGGCCGGCGAGGTAGATCAATTCCGGCTTGGGCAGACGCGCCATGAGCTTGCTGGCCAGCGGGAATTTCTCTGACACCTGGGTGTACTGCAACTTACGCAGGTGCTTGATCAGGTTCAGGGTGTGGGCGTCCACCGTGTAGATGTGGAACAGGTCGTGCTGCATCTGCCCGACGATAAAGCCGAACTCCGGCAGGTAGCGCCCCAGGATCCCGTAGCGGTTCATGCGCCGCAGGTTGCGGTGGATGCCGATCTTGCACTTGAACAGCTCGATAAACAGGCTGGTATTGCGGATGTCGTGGCGGAAATCGTCGTCGATCAGGTGACGGTTTTCCCGCAGCAGGCGAATGGTGTCGGCGCGTACGCCCTTGATTTCCGGCTGCTGGGCCATCAACACGAAGATTTCCAGCATGGCGAACGGCGTGCGTTTGAACACGTTGTCGTTGCGTGCCTCGATGTAGCCATCGTGGAGCTGGAAGCGCGCGTTGATCGGCTGCGGCGGTGCTTCGTCTTCCGGGGCCAGGATCACTTCTTCAAAGTGCTGGATGATCAGGTCGCTGAGCTGGGCAATGCTCATTACCACGCGGTAGTACTGCTGCATGAAACTTTCGATGCTGGTCTTCGCGTCTTCGCCTTCAAACCCCAACAGGGTGGCGATGGAGCGCTGGTGGTCGAACAGCAGGCGGTCTTCGGAGCGCCCGGCCAGCATGTGCAGCGCGTAGCGCACTTTCCAGAGGAATTCCTGGGAGGAGGCCAGCAGGGCGTTTTCGCTCTCCACCAGGAAGCCTTCCCCGGCCAGGGCGCGCAGGTTCAGGGTGCCGTACTGGCGACGGGCGACCCACAAAATCGTCTGGATGTCCCGCAGCCCGCCCGGGGAGCCTTTGACGTTGGGTTCCAGGTTGTATTCGGTGTCGTTGTACTTGTGGTGCCGGGCTTTCTGCTCGGCACGCTTGGCCAGGAAGAAGTCCTTGCTTGGCCACATGTGCGCGGTGCTGGTGACTTCCAGCATGCGCTGGCGCAGGCGCTCGGGGCCGGCGATGGTGCGGCTTTCCATCAGGTTGGTGATCACCGTCAGGTCGGCGCGGGCTTCCTGGGCACACTCGTCCACCGAGCGTACGCTTTGGCCGACTTCCAGGCCGATGTCCCACAACAGCGTCAGAAAACGCTCGATGGAGTCGCGAAAGATCTCGTGATCGGCGCTGTCCAGCAAGATCAGCAGGTCGATGTCGGAGTAGGGGTGCAGTTCGCCACGGCCGTAGCCGCCGACCGCCACCAGGGCGATATCGGCGTCTTCACTCCAGCTGAACTGTTCCCAGGCCTTTTGCAGGATGTTGTCGACGAACCAGGCGCGGTCCTCGATCAGCCGGCGGATATCGCGGCCCGTGCGGAAGCGCCCGTCGAGCACCTCGCGGGCCTGGCGAATGGCCTTCTTGAAGGCGGCGATGGGGCTGGCCTTCAGTGCCAGTTCCGCCTGGAACTGGCCACGGTCGAAGAGTTCGGGATCCACCTGGGGCATCGATCGGTTTTCCTTTCTATCTATGGGTCACAGCGTCGCTATTAGAAAACCGGTGCAAACATTACGCCGAAACGCGGGGAATCGTGTCGTCGGCACGCAGGGTGAAGATCTCGTAGCCGGTGTCGGTCACCAGCAGGGTGTGTTCCCACTGCGCCGAGAGCTTGCGGTCCTTGGTGATGGCGGTCCAGCCGTCGCCCAGCACCTTGGTGTCGGCCTTGCCCTGGTTGATCATCGGCTCGATGGTGAAGGTCATGCCTGCCTTGAGCTCCATGCCGGTGCCGGCGCGGCCGTAGTGCAGGATCTGTGGCTCTTCGTGGAACACCTTGCCGATGCCGTGGCCGCAGAACTCGCGCACCACCGAGAAGCCGTTCTTTTCAGCGTGCTTCTGGATGATTTCACCGATGTCGCCCAGGCGGCAGCCAGGCTTGACGATCTCGATGGCCTTGTACATGCATTCCTGGGTGACTTGCGACAGGCGCTCGGCCCAGACCGGCACGGTGCCGACGTGGAACATGCGGCTGGTGTCGCCGTGGTAGCCGTCCTTGATGACGGTGACGTCGATGTTCAGGGTGTCGCCGTCCTTCAGCGGCTTGTCGCCGGGAATCCCGTGGCACACCACGTGGTTGATCGAGGTGCAGATCGACTTGGGGAAACCCTTGTAGTTCAGCGGCGCAGGGATGGCCTTTTGCACGTCGACGATATAGTCGTGGCAAATGCGGTCCAGCGCTTCGGTGGTGACGCCGGGCTTGACGTGTTCGGCAATCATTTCCAAGACGTCGGCAGCCAGTTTGCCGGCAACACGCATGCCAGCGATATCTTCGGCGGTTTTGAGGGTTACGGTCATACAGGCTCTCTCTAGCGCGACGCGCTGAAATCAATACGGTTTACGGGTGTGCGACAAAAGGTTGCAGAATTCGCACAAGCCCAAAAAACGCGATTCTAGCAGACGCAAGGGTGAAACCATGAGCGTCTGGCGATCGCTTCTGTCTATAAGGATGGGGGCATTCTGGCTCTATTCAAAGGCTTAGGCAAAAGCGACTGACGGCAAATGTGATTGCGGGTTTCGTTTTTGCAAGCTCTGTGGTATAAAATGCGCCGCTTTCCGGGGATACCCCGCAAAGCTTAAATCCACACACGTGTCGACACGATGACCTGGGTGCCGGAGGCGAATGCCGCTGGTTGGTCATTGGGATACGTGGAGGCCAAACCCGACTTATTAAGGAACTATCATGTCCCAAGTCAACATGCGCGATATGCTGAAGGCCGGTGTGCACTTCGGTCACCAGACCCGTTACTGGAACCCGAAAATGGGTAAATACATTTTCGGCGCGCGTAACAAGATCCACATCATCAACCTTGAAAAAACCCTGCCAATGTTCAACGAAGCTCTGACTTTCGTAGAGCGCCTGGCCCAGGGCAAAAACAAGATTCTGTTCGTCGGCACCAAGCGTTCCGCTGGCAAGATCGTTGCTGAAGAAGCAGCACGTTGCGGTTCGCCGTACGTCGATCACCGCTGGTTGGGCGGCATGCTGACCAACTTCAAAACCATCCGTGCTTCCATCAAGCGTCTGCGTGACCTTGAAGTGCAAGCCGAAGACGGTACTTTCGCCAAGCTGACCAAGAAAGAGGCGCTGATGCGCACTCGCGACCTGGAAAAGCTCGATCGTTCCCTGGGTGGTATCAAGGACATGGGCGGTCTGCCTGACGCACTGTTCGTTATCGACGTTGATCACGAGCGCATCGCGATCACCGAAGCCAACAAGCTGGGCATCCCGGTTATCGGCGTAGTCGATACCAACAGCAGCCCGGAAGGCGTTGACTACATCATCCCAGGCAACGATGACGCAATCCGCGCTATCCAGCTGTACATGGGTTCGATGGCTGACGCTGTAATCCGTGGTCGCAACCACGTTGCTGGCGGTACCGAGCAGTTCGTTGAAGAAGCTCCGGTAGCTGCAGCTGAGTAACTGACGCCTTGGCGTTGACTCAGTAAGCAAAAAGGGGGCTTGGCCCCCTTTTTGCCACCTCGAAAACCATTTGTCGGCAGCGCAGCTACAACATTTGTAACGTGCAGCGGCCTACAAGGGTGGTTCGGGAAGAATTGATCGCCCGTTCAATCGGGTGGAATGGTTGAAAACCTATCCAAGAGGATTTTGAAAATGGCAGAGATTACTGCAGCGTTGGTTAAAGAACTGCGTGAGCGTACCGGCGAAGGCATGATGGATTGCAAAAAGGCCTTGACCAAGGCCGGCGGCGACATCGAAAAAGCCATTGATGACATGCGTGCTTCGGGCGCCATCAAGGCTGCCAAGAAAGCAGGCAACGTCGCTGCTGAAGGCGCCATCGCAATCAAGGAAGACGGCAAATCGGCCGTTATCCTGGAAGTTAACTCGCAGACCGACTTCCTGGCCCTGCAAGACGACTTCAAGAACTTCGTCGCTGCCAGCGTTGAAAAAGCATTCGCTGACAAGCTGACCGACGCCGCTCCGCTGATCGAAGCTCAAGAAGCTGATCGTCTGGTTCTGGTGGGTAAAGTGGGCGAGAACGTTAACATTCGTCGCCTGACCCGCGTTGAAGGTGACGTTGTGGGTGCTTACCTGCACGGCAACAAGATCGGTGTTGTGGTTGCCCTGAAAGGCGGCAACGTTGAACTGGCCAAAGACATCGCTATGCACGTAGCGGCCAGCAACCCTGAATTCCTGCTGCCATCGGAAGTTTCTGCTGAAGCCATCGAACGCGAGAAAGCCGTGTTCCTGCAGCTGAACGAAGAGAAAATCAAAGGCAAGCCTGAAAACATCGTTGAAAACATGGTCAAGGGCCGTATCAGCAAGTTCCTGGCTGAGGCTTCCCTGGTTGAGCAGGCGTTCGTCAAGAACCCTGAAATCAAGGTTGGCGAACTGGCCAAGAAAGCCGGTGCTGAAATCGTTTCCTTCACCTACTACAAAGTAGGCGACGGCATCGAGAAGCCGGTCGACAACTTCGCTGAAGAAGTTGCTGCCCAGCTGGCTGCCACCAAGAAGTAAGACAGTTTTTAACTGTCGCCCAAAAGAGGCTGCCCGCTTACGCGCGCAGCCTCTTTTCAAATGGGGTGATCGATTTTTATTGGTTTCCCTTTGGAACTGGCTTACAAAGCCGTGTTCCGATGGCGCTGTGACAGCGTCAAGCTAGAGTGAACGCAGGCCGTAAACGGCTTGCCAAGAATTTTCAAAAAATACGCCGCAGGAGAGATTCGCAATGGCTCAGCAGGGCAGTGGTCATCAGGCTCGCTATAAACGCATTCTACTCAAGCTTAGCGGCGAGGCCCTGATGGGCTCGGAAGAGTTTGGGATCGATCCCAAAGTACTCGATCGCATGGCGCTGGAAGTCGGCCAGTTGGTCGGTATCGGTGTCCAGGTCGGTCTGGTGATCGGCGGCGGCAACCTGTTCCGTGGCGCGGCACTCAGCGCTGCCGGCATGGATCGGGTGACAGGCGACCACATGGGCATGCTGGCCACTGTGATGAACGCCCTGGCCATGCGTGATGCGCTGGAGCGCGCCAATATCACCGCGATCGTGATGTCGGCTATTTCCATGGTTGGCGTAACGGATCACTATGATCGTCGCAAGGCCATGCGTCACCTGGATGCCAAGGAAGTCGTGATTTTTGCGGCCGGTACCGGCAACCCATTCTTTACCACCGATTCGGCAGCTTGCCTGCGTGGTATCGAGATCAACGCGGACGTGGTACTCAAGGCCACCAAGGTTGACGGTGTCTACACCGCAGACCCATTCAAAGACCCGCATGCCGAGAAGTTCGATCATCTGACTTATGATGAAGTACTGGATCGCAAGCTGGGCGTGATGGACCTGACGGCAATTTGCTTGTGCCGCGACCACAAGATGCCGCTGCGCGTATTTAACATGAACAAGCCCGGCGCCCTGCTGAACATCGTACACGGCGGCGCGGAAGGGACTCTGATCGAGGAAATCGAACAATGATCAACGAAATCAAAAAAGACGCTCAAGAGCGCATGCAAAAATCCCTGGAATCCCTGAACCATGCGTTTGGCCAGATTCGTACCGGCAAGGCCCACCCAAGCATCCTGGGCAGCGTGATGGTGCCTTACTACGGCGCTGATACCTCGATCACCCAAGTGGCCAACATCACTGTAAAAGATTCGCGCACCCTGCAAGTCGTTGCTTTCGAGCGCAACATGCTCGGCGCCGTCGACAAGGCCATCCAGAGCGCCGGTTTGAACCTCAATCCGACCAACCTGGGCGAGTTGCTGCTGATCTCCATGCCTGCCCTGACCGAAGAAACCCGCAAGGGCTTCACCAAGCAGGCGCGCAGTGCAGCAGAAGACGCACGTGTTGCCGTGCGCAACATCCGTCGTGATGCCTTGGGTGACCTGAAGAAGCTGGTCAAGGACAAGGAAATCAGCGAAGACGAAGAGCGCCGTGCCGTTGCTGATATCGACAAGCTGACTAAAGATGCCGAGGCCCAGATCACCAAGGCCACGGAAGATAAAGAAAAGGACCTGATGGCCGTATAAGGGGTCAGGACGCCTTCATGGAAAAGACCAAGCAGACTGTGCCCTCCGTGGTGCCGCGCCATGTCGCGATCATCATGGACGGGAATAATCGCTGGGCGAAGAAGCGCTTTATGCCGGGCGTTGCCGGGCATAAGGCGGGTGTCGACGCTGTACGAGCCGTGATTGAGGTGTGCGCCGAGGCCAAGGTCGAAGTATTGACCCTGTTCGCGTTCTCCAGTGAAAACTGGCAGCGCCCGGCCGAGGAGGTCAGTGCCTTGATGGACCTGTTCTTCAAGGCCCTGCGCCGCGAGGCCAAGCGCCTGAACGAGAACAACATCAGCCTGCGTATCATTGGTGACCGTTCGCGGTTTCATCCGGAGCTGCAGGCGGCCATGCGCGAAGCCGAGGCGATCACTGCCGGCAGCAACCGTTTTGTGCTGCAGATCGCAGCCAACTACGGCGGCCAGTGGGATATTGCCCAGGCCGCGCAGCGTCTGGCGCGGGAAGTGCAGGCCGGCCATCTGCGCCCGGAAGACATTACCCCCGAACTCTTGCAAACCTGCCTGGTGACCGGCGACCTGCCGTTGCCGGACCTGTGCATTCGTACCGGTGGCGACCATCGCATCAGCAACTTCCTGTTGTGGCAGTTGGCCTATACCGAACTGTACTTCTCCGACCTGTTCTGGCCGGACTTCAAACACGATGCCATGCGCAATGCGCTGGCCGATTTCGCTTCCCGTCAGCGTCGCTTCGGTAAAACGAGCGAGCAGATCGAAGCTGGAGCCCGGGTTTAATGCTTAAACAACGAATCATCACGGCGCTGATCCTGCTGCCTATTGCCCTGTGCGGGTTTTTC
Organism: Pseudomonas sp. K5002; assembly: GCF_013386655.1. Taxonomy (NCBI): domain Bacteria; kingdom Pseudomonadati; phylum Pseudomonadota; class Gammaproteobacteria; order Pseudomonadales; family Pseudomonadaceae; genus Pseudomonas; species Pseudomonas sp. K5002. The sequence goes on from NZ_JACARK010000161.1 coordinate 9,443, forward strand.
CTGCTTGAAGGTGCGAACTTCGCGCTGTTCATCGGCCTGGTTGTGACCCTGGGTGCCTGGGAATGGGCGCGCCTGGCGGGTTTCGCCGCGCAGTTGCCTCGTGTGGTGTATGCCGCTGTCGTGGCGTTGTTGATGTTCCTGATGTACATCCTGCCGGACGTGGCGCCCTGGGTGCTGGGTGCGGCGGTGTTGTGGTGGGCGTTGGCGACCTATCTGGTGCTGACCTATCCGGGCACCAGCAGTCACTGGTCCAGTGTTGCCTGCAAGCTGGTGATTGGCCTTTTGATTCTGTTGCCTGCCTGGCAGGGCCTGGTCTACATCAAGCACATGCAACTGGGTAACTGGCTGATCATGGCGGTGATGGTTCTGGTGTGGGGTGCCGATATCGGCGCCTATTTCTCCGGGCGTGCCTTCGGCAAGCGCAAGCTGGCGCCGGCTGTCAGCCCCGGCAAAAGCTGGGAAGGCGTGTATGGCGGCCTGGCGTTGACCCTGGTGATTACCGTGGTGGTCGGTGTGGTGCGTGACTGGACCATCAAGGAAATGCTACTGGGCCTGGTGGGCGCAGCCGTGGTGGTGTTCATCTCGGTGGTCGGTGACCTGACCGAAAGCATGTTCAAGCGCCAGGCCGGGATCAAGGACAGCAGTAACCTGCTGCCGGGTCACGGTGGCGTGCTGGACCGTATCGACAGCCTGACTGCCGCGATCCCGATCTTTGCCGTACTGCTGTGGATGGCTGCCTCGTGAGCCGCCTGCAACAGGTAACCGTGCTGGGCGCTACCGGCTCGGTAGGGCTAAGCACCCTGGATGTGATTGCCCGTCATCCCGAGCGTTATCAAGTATTCGCCTTGACCGGTTTCAGTCGCCTGAATGAGCTGCTGGCACTGTGTGTGCGGCACGCGCCGCAATACGCAGTAGTGCCCGAAGCGGCAGTTGCACGTGGTTTGCAGGATGACTTGCGCGCTGCGGGCCTGGCGACTCAGGTATTGGTGGGGGAGGAGGGGTTGTGCCAGGTTTCGGCAGACCCTGAGGTCGACACCGTGGTTGCGGCGATTGTCGGCGCTGCCGGCTTGCGCCCGACCCTGGCGGCCGTTGATGCGGGCAAGAAGATTCTGCTGGCCAACAAAGAAGCCCTGGTGATGTCCGGGGCACTCTTCATGCAAGCGGTGCGCAAGAGCGGCGCCGTGCTGTTGCCGCTCGACAGCGAGCACAACGCGATTTTCCAATGCATGCCTGGTGATTTCGCCCGCGGGTTGAGCCAGGTCGGCGTGCGCCGGATTCTGCTGACAGCCTCCGGTGGTCCGTTCCGGCAGACGCCGCTGGCCGATCTGGAGCATGTTTCTCCCGATCAGGCGTGCGCTCACCCGAACTGGTCCATGGGGCGCAAGATCTCGGTGGATTCAGCGAGCATGATGAACAAGGGCCTGGAGCTGATTGAGGCCTGCTGGTTGTTCGATGCCCGGCCGGACCAGGTCGAGGTGGTGATCCACCCGCAAAGTGTGATTCATTCCCTGGTGGACTATGTGGATGGCTCGGTATTGGCCCAACTGGGCAATCCGGACATGCGTACGCCGATCGCCAATGCCCTGGCATGGCCTGAGCGGATTGACTCGGGTGTTGCGCCGCTGGATCTGTTTGCCATTGCCCGTCTGGACTTCGAAGCGCCCGACGAGCAACGCTTCCCTTGCCTGCGTCTTGCGCGGCAAGCTGCGGAGGCGGGTAACAGTGCCCCGGCGATGCTGAATGCGGCCAATGAAGTGGCTGTGGCGGCGTTTCTGGACCGGCGCATCCGCTTTCCGCAGATCGCGGGTATCATCGAGGACGTTTTGAGCCTTGAGCCCGTCGTCCCGGTGAATGATCTGGGCGCGGTGTTCGAAGCGGATGCAAAGGCCCGGGCCTTGACCGAGCAGTGGTTGAGCCGCAATACGCGTTAGCCTCTGGGTGTGTTCAAGCCTTCAGGCACTGGATTGAAATGCGGAGAAATTAGATGAGTGCGCTCTACATGATTGTCGGCACCCTGGTTGCTCTGGGTGTGCTGGTTACCTTCCACGAGTTCGGCCATTTCTGGGTCGCGCGTCGTTGCGGCGTCAAGGTACTGCGCTTTTCCGTAGGCTTCGGCATGCCGTTGCTGCGCTGGCACGACCGTCGTGGCACCGAGTTCGTAATTGCGGCCATTCCATTGGGCGGCTACGTCAAGATGCTCGACGAGCGCGAAGGCGAAGTGCCGGCTGATCAGTTGGATCAATCCTTCAACCGCAAGACCGTTCGTCAGCGCATCGCCATCGTCGCGGCAGGCCCGATCGCGAATTTCCTGTTGGCGATGGTGTTCTTCTGGGTCCTGGCCATGTTGGGTAGCCAGCAGGTGCGTCCGGTGATCGGTGCCGTCGAGGCCGACAGCATGGCGGCGAAGGCCGGCCTGACTGCCGGGCAAGAAATTGTTGCAGTTGATGGCGAGCCAACCACCGGCTGGGGTGCCGTCAATTTGCAGTTGGTGCGTCGCCTGGGTGAAAGCGGCATCGTGAAACTGGTCGTGCGCGATCAGGATTCCACCACCGAAACCTCGCGCGAGCTGGCCCTGGATCACTGGCTGAAAGGCTCCGATGAGCCTGACCCGATCAAATCCCTGGGCATTCGCCCATGGCGTCCGGCCTTGCCGCCGGTGCTGGCAGAGCTGGATCCGAAGGGGCCAGCCCAGGCCGCGGGTCTGAAAACCGGCGATCGCCTGCTGGCCCTCGATGGCCAGGTGCTGGGTGACTGGCAGCAGGTGGTCGACCTGGTGCGTGTACGCCCTGATACCAAAATTGTGCTGAAAGTTGAGCGCGATGGTGCTCAAATCGACGTCCCTGTGACCCTGGCGGTTCGTGGGGAAGCCAAGGCGGCCGGGGGTTACCTGGGGGCCGGCGTCAAAGGTGTCGATTGGCCACCCTCGATGGTTCGAGAGGTCAGCTTCGGGCCGTTGGCAGCGATTGGCGAGGGTGCGAGACGCACCTGGACCATGAGTGTACTGACCCTCGATTCCCTCAAGAAAATGTTGTTCGGCGAGCTCTCGGTAAAAAACTTGAGTGGACCGATAACCATTGCTAAAGTGGCGGGCGCTTCTGCCCAGTCGGGCGTTGTAGATTTCCTGAATTTCCTGGCTTATCTGAGTATTAGCCTTGGGGTTCTGAATTTGTTGCCCATTCCAGTATTGGATGGGGGGCATCTGTTGTTTTATCTGGTCGAGTGGGCGCGTGGTCGCCCCTTGTCGGATCGGGTGCAGGGTTGGGGGATACAGATCGGTATCAGTTTGGTGGTCGGGGTGATGTTATTAGCCCTGGTCAACGATCTGGGACGACTGTAACGCTTCGCTGAATTGCGAATCTGCCGCATTTTGCGGCAGTTTGTTTATTGCCAGTTGGAATAAGAAAGGACTTCATGAAACGTCTGCTGCTAACTGCGGTTCTCACCGTATTGATGATCGCCGAAGTTCACGCCGAGTCCTTCACCATCTCCGATATTCGCGTCAACGGCCTCCAGCGGGTTTCCGCGGGTAGCGTCTTTGGTGCCTTGCCGTTGAACGTCGGGGAACAGGCTGATGACCGTCGCCTGGTGGAATCCACTCGTGCGCTGTTCAAAACCGGGTTCTTTCAAGATATCCAGCTGGGTCGCGAAGGTAACGTCCTCGTCATCACTGTCGTCGAGCGACCTTCTGTCGCCAGTATCGAGATCGAAGGCAACAAGGCGATCTCCACTGAGGACTTGATGAAAGGCCTCAAGCAATCCGGCCTTGCCGAAGGCGAGATTTTCCAGCGTGCCACCCTCGAAGGCGTGCGTAACGAACTGCAACGCCAGTACGTTGCCCAGGGTCGTTACTCGGCTACCGTCGAGACCGAAGTGGTGCCGCAACCGCGTAACCGCGTCGGCCTGAAGGTCAACATCAACGAAGGCACCGTGGCGGCCATCCAGCACATCAACGTGGTGGGTAACACCAAGTTTGCTGATGACGACCTGATCGACCTGTTCGAACTCAAGACCACCAACTGGCTGTCGTTCTTCAAGAACGATGACAAGTATGCCCGTGAAAAACTCTCCGGTGACCTGGAGCGCCTGCGTTCCTACTACCTGGACCGCGGCTATATCAACATGGATATCGCTTCGACCCAGGTGTCCATCACCCCGGACAAGAAGCACGTCTATATCACTGTCAACGTCAACGAAGGCGAGAAGTACAAGGTTCGTGACGTCAAGCTCAGCGGCGACTTGAAAGTGCCTGAAGACCAGGTCAAGTCCCTGTTGCTGGTGCAGAAGGACCAGGTGTTCTCGCGCAAGCTGATGACCACCACCTCCGAGCTGATCACCCGTCGCCTGGGTAACGAAGGCTATACCTTCGCCAACGTCAACGGCGTACCGACCCCGCACGACGAAGACCACACCGTGGACATCACCTTCGTTGTAGACCCGGGCAAGCGTGCCTACGTGAACCGCATCAACTTCCGTGGCAACACCAAGTCTGCCGACGAAGTGCTGCGCCGCGAAATGCGTCAGATGGAAGGTGGCTGGGCGTCGACTTACCTGATCGACCAGTCCAAGGTTCGCCTCGAGCGCCTGGGCTTCTTTAAGGAAGTCAACGTTGAAACCCCGGCTGTACCGGGTGTGGATGACCAGGTTGACGTGAACTACGCCGTAGAAGAGCAAGCCTCCGGTTCGATTACCGCCAGTGTCGGTTTCGCCCAGAGTGCCGGCCTGATCCTCGGTGGTTCGATCACCCAGAACAACTTCCTCGGTACCGGTAACAAGGTTTCCATCGGCCTGACCCGAAGCGAATACCAGAGCCGCTATAACTTCGGTTATGTCGACCCCTACTGGACTGCTGACGGCGTGAGCCTGGGCTACAACGCCTTCTATCGCACAACCGACTACAAAGACCTCGACGTTGACGTTGCAAGCTATGCAATCGACAGCTTCGGTGTTGGTGCCAACATTGGTTACCCGATCAGTGAGACCTCGCGTCTGACCTTCGGCCTGACCGCGCAGCAGGACAAGATCAAGACCGGTGTGTACACCGTGGATGAGATCTTCAACTTCGTGCGTAAAGAAGGCGACCAGTTCCTGAACTTCAAGGCTTCGGCCGGTTGGTCGGAATCGACCCTGAACAAAGGTGTACTGGCGACCCGTGGCCATTCCCAGAGCCTGACTCTGGAAGCCACCACGCCGGGCAGCGACCTGTCGTTCTTCAAACTCGACTACCGTGGCCAGTTGTTCCAGCCATTGAGCGAAAACTACACCATGCGCCTGCACACCGAATTGGGTTATGGCGATGGTTATGGTTCGACCAGCGGCTTGCCGTTCTATGAGAACTACTATGCGGGTGGTTTCAACTCGGTACGTGGTTTCAAAGACAGCACCTTGGGTCCTCGTGGTACCCCAAGCCGTGGCGTGGGTGTGACCGGTAACCAGGGGACTGTGGCTGACTCGGACAACGACCCGCTGCCATTCGGTGGTAACGTGCTGATCCAGGGTGGTGCTGAGATTCTGTTCCCGCTGCCATTCGTTAAAGATCAACGTTCCCTGCGTACTTCGGTCTTCTGGGATGTGGGTAACGTGTTCGACTCCAAGTGCGAACAGGTCACCAACCCGAATGGCTCGAAGTCCAACACGCAGTGCAACGACGTGAGCTTCAGCAACCTGGCAAGCTCTGTCGGTGTCGGTGTGACCTGGGTTACCGCGCTTGGCCCATTGAGCTTTGCTCTGGCCATGCCGGTCAAGAAACCGGATAACGCTGAAACCCAGATTTTCCAATTCTCCCTCGGCCAGACGTTCTAAGCGTCTGACCCAAGATAACGACAACGGATTCTGTAGGAGTGCATCGTGCGTAAGTTGACTCAATTGGTTCTCCTGGCGACTGTCCTGGTAGCGACCCCGGCCTTTGCCGAAATGAAAATTGCCGTTCTGAACTATCAGATGGCGCTGCTGGAATCCGATGCGGCCAAGAAATATGCCGTAGATGCCGAGAAGAAATTCGGTCCTCAACTGACCAAGCTCAAGACGCTGGAAAGCAGCGCCAAGGGCATCCAGGATCGTCTGGTAGCCGGTGGCGACAAGATGCAGCAAGGCGAGCGCGAGCGTCTGGAGCTTGAATTCAAGCAAAAGGCCCGTGACTACCAGTTCCAGTCCAAGGAGCTGAACGAAGCCAAGGCTGTTGCCGACCGCGAAATGCTCAAGCAGCTGAAGCCGAAACTCGACAGCGCTGTGGAAGAAGTCATCAAGAAAGGTGCCTTTGACCTGGTATTCGAACGCGGTGCGGTCATCGACGTTAAACCTCAGTACGACATCACCCGTCAGGTGATCGAGCGCATGAATCAGCTGAAGTAAGCCATGACTGCGACTATCAAGCTCGGCCAATTGGCCGAGTTCCTGGGAGCCACCTTGCGTGGCTCCGCGGAGAAGGAAATCACTGGGCTAGCCACCTTGCAGGAGGCTGGCCCAGCTCAGTTGAGCTTCCTGGCAAACCCCCAATACCGTAAATACCTGGGCGAAAGCCGCGCCGCAGCCGTGCTGCTGAAGGCCGCTGACGCCGAAGGTTTTGCCGGGGACGCGCTGGTTGTTGCCGATCCGTACCTGGCGTATGCCCGGGTGTCGCACCTGTTCGATCCGAAACCCAAGGCCCCCGCCGGTATCCATCCGACGGCGGTGATCGCCGATGACGCTCAGGTTGACCCTGCCGCGAGCATCGGTGCTTTTGTGGTGATTGAAAGCGGTGCACGCATCGGGGCGGGTGTAACGCTGGGTGCCCAGTGTTTTATCGGCGCGCGCAGCGAGATTGGTGCCGGTGGCTGGCTGGCTCCGCGTGTGACCCTGTACCACGATGTGCGTATCGGTGAGCGTGTGGTGATTCAGTCCGGTGCCGTGATTGGCGGCGAGGGCTTCGGCTTCGCCAACTCGAAGGGTGTCTGGCACAAGATTGCCCAAGTGGGCGGCGTGTTGATTGGCGATGACGTTGAAATTGGCGTCAACACTGCCGTTGACCGCGGGGCCCTGGCCGATACCGTCATTGGTAACGGCGTGAAACTGGATAACCAGATTCAGATCGCCCACAACGTGCAGATTGGCGATCACACCGCCATGGCCGCCTGCGTGGGGATCTCCGGCAGCACCAGGATCGGCAAGCATTGCATGCTCGCCGGGGGTGTTGGCCTGGTGGGCCATATCGAAGTGTGCGACAACGTATTCATCACCGGCATGACCATGGTGACCCATTCGATTACCGAGCCTGGGTCCTATTCATCCGGTACGGCCATGCAGCCTGCGGCCGAATGGCGCAAGAGCGCGGCGCGTCTGAGGCAGCTCGACGATATCGCTCGGCGCCTGAAACATCTGGAAAAGCGTGTTGGGGACGTGACCCCTGACGGTAATGCTTCATCAGATGGCTGATACCATTTCCATATCAAGTGTGCACAGCCGCTAGACTGCCTCCTTGATTTGCTAGAGGGGCGTGCCTTAGTCCGCACGCTCCCAATCTTTATTACAGGCTTCCCCCCGAAATGATGGACATCAACGAGATTCGCGAATACCTGCCTCACCGTTACCCGTTCCTGCTGGTGGACCGGGTCACGGACCTCAATGTTGAGGAAAAGCGCATTCGTGCCTACAAGAATGTCAGCATCAACGAACCGTTCTTCAACGGTCACTTCCCTGCGCATCCCATCATGCCAGGCGTATTGATCATCGAAGCGATGGCCCAGGCTGCCGGTATCCTTGGTTTCAAAATGCTCGACCTGAAGCCTGCCGATGGCACGCTCTACTATTTCGTGGGCTCTGACAAACTGCGCTTCCGCAACCCGGTAACTCCGGGTGACCAGTTGATCCTTGAAGCCAAGTTCATCAGCTGCAAGCGCCAGATCTGGAAGTTCGAATGCCAGGCCTCGGTCGACGGCAAGCCGGTGTGCTCGGCTGAAATCATCTGTGCGGAACGCAAACTATGAGTTTGATTGACCCTCGCGCAATCATCGATCCGACGGCCGTACTGGCCGCCGACGTTGAGGTCGGCCCTTGGTCGATCGTCGGCGCAGGTGTGGAAATCGGCGAGGGGACAGTCATCGGGCCGCATGTGATCCTCAAAGGCCCGACGAGGATTGGCAAACACAATCGTATCTATCAGTTCTCATCGATAGGCGAAGACACCCCGGACATGAAGTACAAGGGTGAAGAAACACGTCTGGTAATCGGTGATCACAACATCATCCGTGAAGGCGTGACCATTCACCGCGGTACTGTCCAGGACCGTGCCGAGACCACCCTGGGTGACCACAACCTGGTGATGGCTTATGCGCATATCGGTCATGACAGCGTAATCGGCAACCATTGCATCCTAGTCAACAACACTGCGTTGGCCGGCCATGTGCACGTTGACGATTGGGCGATCCTGTCCGGCTTTACCCTGGTGCATCAGTACTGCCATATCGGCGCCCACAGCTTTTCCGGCATGGGTACCGCCATCGGCAAGGACGTTCCGGCGTTCGTCACCGTATTCGGCAACCCGGCCGAGGCCCGCAGCATGAACTTCGAAGGCATGCGCCGTCGGGGCTTCAGCGAAGACGCGATCCACGCCCTGCGCCGCGCCTACAAGGTGGTTTACCGCCAGGGGCTGACGGTCGACCAGGCCTTGATCGAACTGACGGAGCCAGCCGCATTGTTTCCGGAAGTCGCGATATTCCGTGACTCTATCCAGTCGTCGACTCGCGGCATCACCCGCTGATCATGGCCAGGCTGCGTATAGCGTTGGTGGCCGGAGAAGCTTCCGGCGATATTCTCGGTGCAGGCCTGATGCGGGCCCTCAAGCTCCAGCATCCGGCGGTTGAATTCATCGGTGTCGGCGGTCCGTTGATGCAGGCTGAAGGCCTGACGTCCTACTTCCCTATGGAACGCTTGTCGGTCATGGGGCTGGTGGAGGTGCTGGGCCGTTTGCGCGAGCTGCTGGCCCGTCGCAAAAAGCTGATCCAGACCCTGATCGAAGAAAAGCCCGACGTCTTTATCGGAATCGACGCGCCGGACTTCACCCTCAATATCGAACTCAAATTGCGTCAGGCCGGGATCAAGACCGTGCATTACGTCAGCCCGTCCGTGTGGGCGTGGCGGCAAAAGCGCGTGCTCAAGATTCGCGAAGGCTGCGACCTGATGCTGACCCTGCTGCCCTTCGAGGCCAGGTTCTACGAAGAGAAGGGCGTGCCGGTGCGGTTTGTCGGGCACACCCTGGCCGATACCATTCCTCTGCAGGCCGACCGTGCTGCCGCGCGTGCCGAACTGGGTTTGCCCGAAGGTCCGCTGGTGGCCTTGATGCCGGGGAGCCGTGGCGGCGAAGTCGGTCGTCTCGGCGCGCTGTTTTTTGATGCAGCCGAACGCCTGCAGGCGCTGAAGCCGGGTGTGCGCTTCGTATTGCCATGCGCCAGTCCTCAGCGCCGTGCACAAATTGAAGAATTGCTTGTAGGGCGCAACTTGCCGTTGACCCTGCTCGACGGGGGCTCGCACCTGGCACTGGCGGCGTGCGATGCGGTGCTGATCGCCTCCGGCACCGCGACCCTTGAGGCCTTGCTCTACAAGCGCCCAATGGTCGTTGCCTATCGCCTGGCGCCGCTGACCTACTGGATTCTCAAGCGTATGGTCAAAAGCCCCTACATCTCCCTGCCGAATTTGCTGGCCCAGCGTCTGTTGGTGCCCGAGTTGTTGCAGGACGATGCGACGCCTGAAGCCCTGGCGCAAACCCTTTTCCCGTTGATCGACGGTGGCGAAGAGCAGACCCGTGGTTTCGACGAAATTCACCGCACCTTGCGCCGTGATGCGTCGAACCAGGCGGCGGATGCCGTGCTGACGTTGATCGGTCATAAGCAGGAAGCCCTATGAAGACACAAATGGGCCTGGATTTCAGCCTGGTCGCCGATGCCCTTGATCTGGTTGCCGGTGTTGACGAAGTCGGTCGCGGCCCGCTGTGCGGCGCAGTCGTCACCGCCGCAGTGATTCTCGACCCGAACCGCCCGATCCTCGGCCTGAACGATTCGAAGAAACTCACCGAAGCCCGTCGCGAAAAACTCTACGACGAGATCTGCGAGAAAGCCCTGAGTTGGCACATCGCCCGCGCTGAAGTCGAAGAGATCGACAAACTGAACATCCTGCACGCCACCATGCTGGCCATGCAGCGCGCCATTGAAGGCCTGCATATCACGCCAAAAATGGCGATGATCGACGGCAACCGCTGCCCGAAGCTGACGATGCCCGCAGAAGCGGTGGTCAAGGGTGATAGCAAAGTGCCGGCGATTGCCGCTGCATCGATCCTGGCCAAGGTCAGCCGTGACCGTGAAATGGCGGCTTTCGAATTGATCTATCCCGGCTACGGCATCGGCGGGCACAAAGGCTATCCAACGCCCGTTCATCTGGAAGCTTTGGCTCGCCTGGGCCCGACCCCGATCCACCGCCGCTCGTTTGCCCCGGTTCGCCAGGCTTTCGAGGCTCGGGAAAGCCTGATCGAGGTTTAGCAGCAAGGCTGATGTTTTTGCCAAGGCCCGGTACAATCCGGGCCTTGTTGTCTCCACGTTTTGTACAGGATCACTATGCCGGCTTCATTCGTTCACCTGCGCCTGCACACTGAATACTCCCTGGTCGACGGCCTGGTACGGATCAAACCCCTGGTCAAAACGCTGGTGGGCATGAACATGCCTGCCGTGGCGGTGACCGACCAGAACAACATGTGTTCCCTGGTCAAGTTCTACAAGGCCGCCATGGGCGCCGGCATCAAGCCGATCTGCGGTGCCGACCTGTGGCTGTCGAACAAGGACCCGGATAACCCACTGAGCCGCATCAGCCTGTTGGCGATGAACGGCGTGGGTTATCGCAACCTCACCGAACTGATTTCCCGTGGCTTTATCGATGGCCAGCGCAATGGCTCGATCATCATCGAGCGCGAGTGGGTGGCCGAAGCCAGCGAAGGGCTGATCATGCTCTCGGCGGCCAAAGAGGGTGAAATCGGTATCGCGCTGTTGGGCGGCAATCCTCATGAGGCTGAAGTGCTCGCCCGTGAGTGGATGGAGGTGTTCCCCAACCGTTTCTACCTGGAAATCCAGCGCACCAACCGCCCCAACGATGAAGAGCAGTTGCACGCCGCTGTGGCCCTGGCTGAAAAGCTTGGCGCGCCGCTGGTGGCGACCAACGATGTGCGCTTTATCAAGAAGGAAGACTTCGAGGCCCACGAAACCCGCGTATGCATCGGCGAAGGCCGGGCGCTGGACGATCCGCGCCGCTCGAAAAACTACAGCGAAGAGCAGTACCTCAAAAGCGCCGATGAAATGGCCGAGCTGTTCAGTGACCTGCCCGAGGCCCTGGAAAACTCCGTCGAAATTGCCAAGCGCTGCAATATTGAAGTGAAGCTGGGCAAGCACTTCCTGCCCAACTTCCCGATTCCCGATGGCATGACCATCGACGAGTATTTCCGCAAGGTCTCGTTCGACGGTTTGGAGGAACGCCTGAGCGTCCTGCTGCCCAAGGACACCACTGAAGATTATGAAGCCAAGCGCCAGGTCTACGTCGACCGCCTGAATTTCGAGCTGGATATCATTATCCAGATGGGGTTCCCCGGTTACTTCCTGATCGTAATGGACTTTATCCAGTGGGCCAAAAGCAACGGCGTGCCGGTGGGGCCTGGCCGTGGATCGGGTGCTGGGTCGCTGGTGGCCTATGTGCAGAAGATCACCGACCTCGACCCGCTGGAATACGACCTGCTGTTCGAACGTTTCCTTAACCCGGAACGGGTATCGATGCCCGACTTCGACGTCGACTTCTGCATGGATGGTCGCGACCGGGTTATTGAGTACGTGGCCGAGAAATACGGGCGCAACGCGGTAAGCCAGATCATCACCTTCGGTTCCATGGCGGCGAAAGCGGTAATTCGCGACGTGGCCCGGGTACAGGGCAAGTCCTACGGCCTGGCTGACCGCCTGTCGAAGATGATTCCGTTTGAAGTCGGCATGACCCTGGAAAAAGCCTACGAGCAGGAAGAAATCCTGCGGGACTTCATCAAGGTCGATGAAGAAGCGGCTGAAATCTGGGACATGGCGCGCAAGCTCGAAGGCGTGGTGCGTAACGTCGGTAAACACGCCGGTGGTGTAGTAATCGCGCCTACCAAGCTGACCGACTTTTCGCCGATCTATTGCGACGAAGAAGGCGACGGCCTGGTAACCCAGTTCGACAAGGACGACGTGGAGGCGGCCGGCCTGGTGAAGTTCGACTTCCTCGGCCTGCGTACCCTGACGATCATCGACTGGGCGCTGAAGACCATCAACCGCGACCGCGCCAAGGTCAATGAGCCACCGCTGGATATCGCGTTTATCCCGCTGGATGACAAGCCGACCTACAGCCTGCTGCAAAAAGCCGAAACCACGGCCGTGTTCCAGCTTGAATCCCGCGGCATGAAAGAGCTGATCAAAAAGCTCAAGCCCGACTGCCTGGAAGACTTGATCGCACTGGTGGCCCTGTTCCGTCCGGGCCCGCTGCAATCGGGCATGGTGGATGACTTCATCAATCGTAAGCACGGGCGTGCCGAGCTGGCTTACCCGCACTCCGACTACCAGTACGAAGGTCTCAAGCCGGTACTGGCACCGACCTACGGCATCATCCTGTATCAAGAACAGGTGATGCAGATTGCCCAGGTCATGGCCGGCTATACCCTCGGCGGCGCGGACATGCTGCGTCGAGCCATGGGTAAGAAAAAGCCCGAGGAAATGGCCAAGCAGCGCGGTGGCTTCATTGAAGGTTGCGCCACCAACAACATCGATGCCGACCTGGCCGGTAACATCTTCGACCTGGTGGAAAAGTTCGCCGGTTACGGCTTCAACAAATCCCACTCTGCCGCCTATGGCCTGGTGTCTTACCAGACTGCGTGGCTGAAGGCTCACTACCCGGCGCCGTTCATGGCGGCGGTACTGTCTGCGGATATGCACAACACCGACAAGGTCGTGACCTTGATCGAGGAAGTGCGCACCATGAAGCTGCGCCTCGACGCGCCGGACGTGAACACTTCCGAGTTCAAGTTCACGGTGAACGACGAAGGCCGCATCATCTATGGCCTCGGCGCGATCAAGGGCGTGGGCGAAGGCCCGGTGGAGGCGATTACCGAAGCGCGTCAGGACGGGCCGTTCAAGGACCTGTTCGATTTCTGCGCCCGGGTCGACCTCAAGCGCATCAACAAACGTACTCTGGATGGCTTGATCCGCAGCGGCGCCCTGGATCGCCTGGGCCCGTACTTCCATGATGAGCCGAAGGCGTACCAGGCCAATATCGACCGCAACCGCGCGGTATTGCTGACCGCCATGGAAGAAGCGATCAAGGCCGCCGAGCAGACCGCACGCACCCACGACAGCGGCCACGCCGACCTGTTTGGCGGGCTGTTCGTCGAAGAAGATGCCGACGTCTACGCCAACCATCGCAAGGCCAAGGACCTGACCCTCAAGGAGCGCCTCAAGGGTGAGAAAGACACCCTGGGCCTGTACCTCACCGGTCACCCGATTGACGAATATGAAGGTGAAATCCGGCGTTTCGCCCGCCAGCGCATCATCGACCTGAAGCCGGCGCGGGATACCCAGACCGTCGCAGGCATGATCATCGCGCTGCGGGTGATGAAGAATAAAAAGGGCGACAAGATGGGTTTCATCACCCTCGACGACCGCTCGGGCCGGATCGAAGCCTCGCTGTTTGCCGATGCCTTCCATTCCGCCCAGTCGCTGTTGCAGACCGACGCGATGGTGGTGGTGGAAGGGGAGGTCAGCAACGACGACTTCTCCGGCGGCCTGCGCCTGCGGATCAAGCGCGTGATGAGCATGGAAGATGCTCGCACCAACCTGGCCGAAAGCCTGCGCCTGAAGGTCAAGACCGATGCGCTCAAAGGTGATCAGCTACGCTGGTTGGGTGACTTGCTTAAACGCCACCGTGGCGCCTGCCCGGTGACCATGGAGTACACCGGCAACGACGCCAAGGCGATGTTGCAGTTTGGCGAGACGTGGCGAATTGACCCCGCCGATGGCTTGATTCAAGCATTGCGTGACCAGTTCGGGCGTGACAACGTCTTCCTCCAATACCGTTGACGGTCAGGCAGTACGAAGATCGCCTGATCTCGACCGAACATTTAATCTCGACCTAACCGCGCCTCTCCCTTAAGGTAGGGCGCGAATAGACAACCGGCTGGCCAGGCACTCCTTGGCCGTCGACCCAAGACGGACGCTTATGAACCCGAATTTTCTTGATTTCGAACAGCCGATCGCTGACCTGCAAGCCAAGATCGAAGAGCTGCGCCTGGTCGGCAATGACAATTCGCTGAATATCGGCGATGAAATCGCTCGCCTGCAAGACAAGAGCAGCACGCTTACCGAAGACATCTTCGGCAAGCTGACCAGCTGGCAGATCGCGCGCCTGGCCCGCCACCCGCGCCGTCCGTACACCCTGGACTACATCGACCATATCTTTACCGAGTTCGATGAGCTGCACGGCGACCGTCACTTCTCCGACGACGCCGCCATCGTGGGCGGTATCGCTCGTCTGGACGACCAGCCAGTGATGGTCATCGGTCACCAGAAAGGCCGTGAAGTGCGCGAGAAAGTCCGCCGCAACTTCGGCATGCCGCGCCCTGAAGGCTACCGCAAGGCGTGTCGTCTGATGGAAATGGCCGAGCGGTTCAAGATGCCGATCCTGACCTTCATCGACACCCCGGGCGCCTACCCGGGTATCGACGCTGAAGAGCGCAACCAGAGCGAAGCGATTGCGTGGAACCTGCGGGTGATGGCGCGCCTGAAGACGCCAATCATCGCTACCGTGATCGGCGAAGGCGGTTCCGGCGGCGCATTGGCGATTGGCGTCTGCGACCAGCTGAACATGCTGCAATATTCCACCTACGCGGTGATCTCGCCGGAAGGTTGCGCCTCGATCCTGTGGAAAACCGCCGAGAAGGCACCGGATGCCGCGGAAGCCATGGGCATCACTGCCGATCGCCTGAAAGGCCTGGGTATCGTGGACAAAGTGATCGCCGAGCCATTGGGCGGCGCCCACCGTGACCCGGCTGCCGCTGCCGCGACCATTCGTGCCGAACTCAGCTCGCAGCTGGCGATGCTCAAGAAGTTCGACAACGAGGCACTGCTGGCCCGTCGTTACGAGCGACTGATGAGCTACGGTCTCTAAGCCGACGCGTTACTAAATGTGGGAGCTGGCTTGTGTGGGAGCGGG
>NZ_JACARK010000161.1:24711-31750 GCF_013386655.1 Pseudomonas sp. K5002
CCGCTCCCACATTTGCTTTGTGTATGCTGGGTTATCGCATTCCAGATTGATGGCGTACTTTGCTATGAAGCCCACGTTAACCGCCAAGCTCCTGCAAGCCGTCGCGCCCTGGCGCAACGCCCCGGCCTGGCACATCGCCTTCTCCGGCGGCCTCGACTCCACCGTCCTGCTGCACCTCCTGGCCACGCGGGCCAAAATCGACAAGCTCCCGCCACTCAGCGCTATCCATGTTCATCATGGGCTGCAGGCTGCGGCGGATGCGTGGCCGGCCCATTGCCAGTCCGTGTGCGACGCCTTGGGCGTGCCTTTGCGGGTGATCCGCGTGCAAGTGCAACAAGGTGCAAGCCTGGAGCGCGCGGCCCGTGACGCGCGGTATCAGGCGTTTGCTGAGGTCATCGGGGCGGGGGAGTTGCTGGTCACGGGCCAGCACCGTGACGATCAGGCAGAAACCTTACTGTTTCGGCTGTTGCGTGGGGCTGGCGTGCGTGGCCTGGCGGCAATGCCCGCGCAGCGCCCTTTGGCAGATGGCTATCTGGTGCGACCCTTGCTGGATGTGTCTCGCGCCGAGCTTGAAGCCTACGCCCGTGAACATCAATTGACCTGGATCGAAGACCCGTCGAACGCTGATCCGAGTTTCTCCCGCAATTACCTGCGCCACCATGTTTTCCCACGCCTGACCGAACGTTGGCCCCAAGCCGTCAGCACCATGGCCCGCTGCGCCGAACATCTGAGCGAAGCCCACGGCTTGCTCGACGAACTGGCGCAGATGGACCTGCTGGCCGCCAGCCAGCACCCGGTGTTTCCCTGGCTGGCATTGCCTTCGCTGACCCTTGAACCGCTTGCCGCGCTCTCCGAGGCCCGCCAGCGCAACGCACTTAGGCACTGGCTGACACCGCTGACACGCTTGCCCGATAGCGACCACTGGACCGGCTGGGCGACCTTGCGCGACGCCAAACACGATGCACAGCCACTGTGGCGCCTGGCCGACGGTCAATTGCACCGTTGTGGTGGACTTATCTGGTGGTTACCTGCCAGTTGGTCGGAATTTTCTGACGCATCGGTGAGCTGGCCGCACCCGCAAAACCCACTACAGTTACCCGGTAACGGCCAAGTGCGCTTCAGCGGCAGTGCACCCGAAGGCCCCCTGAGCATCCGTTATCGCCAGGGCGGTGAAATCATGGAATTGCCAGGCCGGGGCCGGCGCGACCTGAAGCGCTTGCTTAACGAAAGTGCGGTGCCAGGTTTCATCCGTGGCAGATTGCCGCTGCTGTATCAGGGCCAGCAATTGCTGGCTGTGGCCAACCTGCCGGGGCTTGCGGCGGGTGGCGGTACCGGCTGGCAATTACATTGGATGCCACCAACCTGCGATCAAGGTTTGAGCTGATAGAGCCTTTCCGGTAGACTACGCTCCCTTCTTGATACAACTTCTGTGGATTCGCCTGAATCGCAGCAGTTGCCGATTACCAAGCAGTCTTTGCTGGGCGATTCCAAAAAATGTGTAGCGATCAACGTACCGGTGTTTCATTGCTGGTCTGTCACAACGCGGCGGTTTTTTTGAAAGGTGCACTGTGATTAATGCAGGTGATCGGGGGCTTCGGCCTTCCTTCGCTTTCCCCGGCGGCTCGGACCGCTTTAACGCAGACTTCTAGGGTTTTTCATGACGCGCTACATATTCGTCACGGGCGGTGTTGTTTCTTCATTGGGGAAAGGCATTGCCTCCGCTTCATTGGCGGCCATCCTGGAGGCGCGGGGACTTAAGGTCACCATGCTCAAGCTGGACCCGTACATCAACGTTGACCCGGGCACCATGAGCCCGTTCCAGCACGGTGAAGTGTTCGTCACCCACGACGGCGCCGAGACCGACCTGGACCTGGGCCACTACGAGCGGTTCATCCGCACGACCATGACCCAGAACAACAACTTCACCACCGGCCGTGTCTACGAGCACGTGCTGCGCAAGGAGCGCCGTGGTGACTACCTGGGTGCAACCATCCAGGTGATCCCGCACATCACCGACGAAATCAAGCGCCGCATCATCAAGGGTGCAGGCGATGCCGACGTGGCGATGGTCGAGATCGGTGGCACCGTGGGTGACATCGAATCCCAACCGTTCCTCGAAGCCATCCGCCAGTTGCGTTTCGAAGTCGGCGCCAAGCGCGCGATGCTGATGCACCTGACGCTGGTGCCGTACATCGCCACCGCCGGCGAAACCAAAACCAAGCCTACCCAGCACTCGGTCAAGGAACTGCGTTCCATCGGCCTGCAGCCGGACGTGCTGGTGTGCCGCTCCGACCACGCGATCGACATCGCGTCCCGTCGCAAGATCGCCCAGTTCACCAACGTTGAAGAACGTGCGGTAATCGCCCTGGAAGACGCCGACACCATCTACAAGATCCCGGGCATCCTGCATTCCCAGGGCCTGGATGATTTTGTCGTCGAGCGCTTCGGCCTGCAATGTGGCGGCGCCGATCTGTCCGAGTGGGAAGCCGTGGTCGACGCCAAGCTCAACCCTGAGCATGAAGTCACCATCGCCATGGTCGGCAAGTACATGGAACTGCTGGACGCCTACAAGTCGCTGATCGAAGCGATGAGCCACGCGGGCATCAGCAACCGTACCAAGGTCAACCTGCGCTACATCGACTCCGAAGACATCGAGAACCAGGGCACCGCGCTGCTGGAAGGCGTTGATGCCATCCTGGTTCCGGGCGGCTTCGGTCTGCGTGGCGTGGAAGGCAAGATCACTGCCGTCCAGTACGCTCGTGAGAACAAGGTGCCGTACCTGGGTATCTGCCTGGGCATGCAAGTGGCGGTCATCGAGTTCGCCCGTAACGTAATGGGCTGGAAAGACGCCAACTCCACCGAGTTCGATCGCACCAGCGGCCATCCGGTCGTGGGCCTGATCACCGAGTGGGAAGATGCCACCGGCGCCGTCGAAACCCGTACCGAAGCCTCCGACCTGGGCGGCACCATGCGCCTCGGCGCGCAGGATTGCCTGCTGGAGCCGGGGTCCCTGGTTCACGATTGCTACGGCAAGGACGTGATTGTCGAGCGTCACCGTCACCGCTACGAAGTGAACAACAACCTGCTGCCGAAAATCATGGAAGCCGGCCTGAAAATCTCCGGTCGTTCCGGTGATGGCGCGCTGGTTGAAGTGGTTGAAGCACCGGATCATCCATGGTTCGTGGCTTGCCAGTTCCACCCGGAGTTCACCTCGACCCCGCGCGACGGTCACCCGTTGTTCAGCGGCTTCGTTAAAGCAGCACTGACGCAACATCAGAAGAAGGCGTAAACCTGATGGCCCAGAAGATCATTCGCGTAGGCGACATCGAGATTGCCAACGACAAGCCCATGGTGCTGTTCGGCGGCATGAACGTGCTGGAAAGCCGCGACATGGCGATGCAGGTCTGTGAAGAGTACGTGAAGGTGACCGAGAAACTCGGTATCCCCTACGTGTTCAAGGCCAGCTTCGACAAGGCCAACCGTTCGTCCGTGACCTCCTATCGCGGCCCGGGCCTTGAAGAAGGCATGCGGATCTTCCAGGACATCAAGCAAGCCTTCGGCGTGCCGATCATCACCGACGTCCACGAGCCTGAGCAGGCTGCCGTGGTTGCCGAGGTGTGCGACATCATCCAGTTGCCGGCCTTCCTGTCGCGCCAGACCGACCTCGTGGTCGCGATGGCCAAGACCGGCGCTGTGATCAATATCAAGAAAGCCCAGTTCCTCGCGCCTCAGGAAATGAAACATATCCTGAACAAGTGCGTGGAAGCGGGTAACGACCAGTTGATCCTCTGCGAGCGTGGTTCGAGTTTCGGCTACAACAACCTCGTGGTGGACATGCTCGGTTTCGGCATCATGAAACAGTTCGAATACCCAGTGTTCTTCGACGTGACCCACGCGCTGCAAATGCCCGGTGGTCGCGCCGATTCCGCTGGCGGGCGCCGTGCCCAGGTACTGGACCTGGCCAAGGCCGGCATCAGCCAGTCCCTGGCAGGTTTGTTCCTGGAAGCCCACCCGGACCCGGACAACGCCAAGTGCGACGGCCCATGCGCCCTGCGCCTGGACAAGCTGGAGCCATTCCTGGCCCAGTTGAAGCAGTTGGACGACCTGGTCAAGAGTTTTCCGACGGTAGAGACCGCGTAAGCGCCATTTCTCCGGTAGACTTTCCCTCGCTTTACGCTCAGGCCCGCAGGCCTGAGCCTTGTCGCCTGCAAGCCTGCCCGTTGTTCCACCCTTGCGGTCGGTCAAAAGATTTCCTTCAGCTGCGTCGTTTTCGTCAACTTTGGAGTGTTTACAACAATGGCAAAAATCGTCGACATCAAAGGTCGTGAAGTTCTCGACTCCCGTGGCAACCCTACCGTCGAAGCCGACGTGCTTCTCGATAACGGCATCATCGGCAGCGCCTGCGCGCCGTCCGGTGCTTCCACAGGTTCCCGCGAAGCACTGGAACTGCGTGATGGCGACAAGAGCCGTTACCTGGGCAAGGGTGTACTCAAGGCGGTGGCCAACATCAATGGCCCGATCCGCGACCTGCTGCTGGGCAAGGATCCACTTGACCAGAAAGCCCTCGATCACGCGATGATCAAGCTCGACGGTACCGAAAACAAAGGCAGCCTGGGCGCCAACGCCATCCTCGCCGTGTCCCTGGCCGCTGCCAAGGCCGCTGCACAGGACCAGGACCTGCCGCTGTACGCCCACATCGCCAACCTGAACGGCACTCCGGGTGTCTACTCGATGCCGGTTCCGATGATGAACATCATCAACGGTGGCGAGCACGCTGATAACAACGTCGACATCCAGGAATTCATGGTGCAGCCGGTTGGCGCCAAGACCTTCTCCGAAGGCCTGCGCATGGGCACCGAGATTTTCCATCACCTCAAGGCTGTGCTGAAGGCCCGTGGCCTGAGCACTGCAGTGGGTGACGAAGGTGGTTTCGCGCCGAACCTGGCGTCCAACGAAGATGCACTGAAAGTGATCTCCGAAGCCGTGGCCAACGCTGGCTACAAGCTGGGCACCGACGTGACCCTGGCCCTGGACTGCGCGGCCAGCGAATTCTACGAAGACGGCAAGTACAACCTGTCCGGCGAAGGCCACGTCTTCACCTCGGAAGGTTTTGCTGACTACCTCAAGGGCCTGACCGAGCGCTACCCGATCATCTCGATCGAAGACGGCCTGGACGAGTCCGACTGGGCTGGCTGGAAAGTGTTGACCGACAAGATCGGCGAGAAGATCCAGCTGGTGGGCGACGACCTGTTCGTGACCAACACCAAGATCCTGAAAGAAGGCATCGACAAAAAGATCGCCAACTCGATCCTGATCAAGTTCAACCAGATCGGCACCCTGACCGAAACCCTGGAAGCCATCCAGATGGCCAAGGCTGCGGGCTACACCGCCGTGATCTCCCACCGCTCCGGCGAAACCGAAGACTCGACCATTGCCGACCTGGCCGTGGGCACTTCGGCTGGGCAGATCAAGACCGGTTCCCTGTGCCGTTCCGATCGCGTTTCCAAGTACAACCAATTGCTGCGTATCGAAGAGCAACTGGGCGGCAAAGCCAAGTACAACGGTCGCAGCGAGTTTCGCGGCTGATTGTTAAATGGTAAAAGGTCAGCGGATTACGTCGGAAAAATCACGGCAGCGTGAATTTCGGCGCTAATCTCATGACTAACAAGCACAAGCCTGGTTATTCCAGGCTTCGTGCTATCAGTTGCTGCAAAAGTTTTGCATGGCTGTCTTTTTTCACTGGATACCCGATATTCGATGCGCAGTCCCAATTGGTTGTTCCTCGTCTTGCTCTTGCTGCTGGCTGGCCTGCAGTACCGCCTTTGGGTGGGGAATGGCAGCTTGGCGCAGGTCACCGAACTGACCCAGCAAATTGCCGCACAGCACGCCGAAAACGAGGTGTTGCTGGAGCGCAATCGCGTGCTCGATGCCGAAGTACTTGAATTGAAAAAAGGCATGGAGACCGTTGAAGAGCGGGCTCGCCATGAGTTGGGCATGGTCAAGGAGGGCGAAACCCTCTACCAGTTGGCCCAATGAGCATTTCGTCACCGGCCTTCTGGGCCGTGATTCCTGCCGCGGGCGTGGGTGCCCGTATGGCCGCGGACCGTCCCAAGCAGTACTTGCAATTGGGTGGGCGCACTATTCTCGAACACAGCCTTGGCTGTTTCCTCGATCATCCGGGCCTCAAGGGGCTGGTGGTCAGCGTTGCGATGGATGACCCTTACTGGCCGACCCTGGCTTGCGCCACCGACCCACGCATTGTGCGCGTTGACGGCGGCGAAGAGCGCTCGGGTTCGGTCCTCAATGCCTTGCTTTACCTGCACGGCCAGGGCGCGAGCGATGACGATTGGGTGCTGGTGCATGACGCCGCCCGGCCGAACCTCAGCCGCGATGACCTGGACAAGTTGCTCTTTGAACTGGCCGACGACAGCGTGGGCGGGCTGCTGGCCGTGCCGGCGCGGGACACCCTCAAGCGCGCCGACAAGCACGGGCGCGTGTTGGAAACGGTTGAGCGCACGCCGATCTGGCAGGCCTACACCCCGCAGATGTTCCACCTTGGCGCGCTGCACCGGGCCTTGGCCGACAGCCTGGTCTCGGACGTGGTCATCACCGACGAAGCCTCGGCCATGGAATGGGCCGGGCATGCGCCTCGCCTGATCGAAGGCCGTTCCGACAACCTCAAGGTCACGCGCCCGGAAGACCTTGAATGGCTGCGCCAGCGTCGGACTTTCCAGTCTTCCTGACGCTCACACCGTCATCTGTTCAACCCCGGCCGGGGTCTTGAACTCATCCACCAGCGCCTGAATGCTGTCGAACGGTTTGCCGTCCACGGCCCAACCGGGCGCGCTGATGGCGTATCGGCTGCCCTGTTGATCGATCCTGAAATGGCGTACGTCGCCTCGCCGTGAACGGTAGTGAAGGTGTGCCGGTGTCGTGACGGTGGCCGGTGTCAGCATGAACTGGCCTGGCTTGGTCAGCAGCGTCTGTGGCGTCCTGGCCTGGGGCTGGGAGGGGGCGGGCGCCGGTTGCGCCGGGCGTT
>NZ_JACARK010001566.1:0-786 GCF_013386655.1 Pseudomonas sp. K5002
CCCACAGCGGGGCCAACTGGCCAAGACGGCTTTGGCTCTGGGTCAGCAGGCTGATGAACAACGCCACGCCGGCCACGCCCAGGGTCAGGCTGTTAAGGGCGGCGGTGGCGGCAAAAGTCCGTTCGAATACCTGGCTCGACCAGCCCTTGAGCTGCTGCTGGTCGACGATGCGGCTGTCTTCGAGGGCAAACCGTTCCTGTACTGCACGCACCAGCGGCGGCACGTTGCCCGGCAAAACCCGCAGGTTGAAACGCGCCGGCGACAATCCCGGCCAGTGCTGCAACAGGTGCCGCGAATTCACCAGCAAGTGGCCCTTGGGGTTGCCGTAGTCGGCATAAATCCCCACGACCTTCGGCGACCATGGACCTTGGGGCGTGGGGATGCTGACCACATCGCCCAGCCGCACCTTGAGCCGGCGTGCCATTTGCTCACTGAGCATCAGGCTGTCGTCCTGCAACAACTGGCTCCATGGGTTCGCCGCCGCTTCCAGCAGCGGCCAATGCTGGCGATAAGTAGGGTCGTCGACCACGCCGAACAGGTCAGCCGGCCACCCCTGCAACTGCACCGCAACCTGCCAGGTCGGCAGCACTGTCTGCACCAGGGGCTGCTGTACCAGCCAGGTTTGCAGCGCCTCGGCCTGGGCCGGATTTTGCGGGTTGAGGTACAACTCGGCGGTCAGGCGTTGTTCCAGCCAGTTGTTGAAGGTCTGGCGAAAGCCCGAGGTCATCGAGCCCGCGCCGATATTGGCGGCCAACGCCAGCAGCAAGGCCATCAGCGCCAGGCTCA
>NZ_JACARK010001567.1:0-379 GCF_013386655.1 Pseudomonas sp. K5002
GCCAGGCGCCCGCGCCAGTTGCCTTTGTCGAGGTTGCCGTCCAGGGCCAGGGCCAGCTTGAGCAACGGGCCGGCCAGGTCGAGCTGGACTTTCTGGCTTTTGATATCGCCCTGGGCGCTGGCACTGAAGGTGCCGAGCTGGGTTTCACCGGCCTGGATGCCACTGCCTTTCAGGTCGACTTTGGCGCGCTGGGCATTATCCAGGTTCGCGTCCAGGGTCAGGTTTTGCAGGCGGTTATCTTCAAACGCCAGTTGCTGGCCAACCAGGTTGAGCTTGCCTTGCGGCGCTTTCAGGGTGCCGGCGACGTCGAGGCGACCATTCATCTGCCCGCGCAGTTGCGGCCAGAGCTGGGCGAGGCGCGTCAGCTTGATGTCGATCT
>NZ_JACARK010001568.1:0-429 GCF_013386655.1 Pseudomonas sp. K5002
CGCGCACCTCGGGCCGGGCCCATTTGACGATGGGCGGCAAGCCGATATCCAGCGAGCCCAACCCTGCCACTACCCCGCCGGAGCCGCAGCGCATCAGTTCTTCGCTGGCGGCGACCTTGGCGAACAGGTCACCTTCGTGGCTGCCTCCAAGGGCTTCGGGGTAACCGATGCCCAGGATCCCCGCCGCGCCGGCCTTGAGGTACAGCTCCCGGGGGAAGCTTTCAGCTTCCTCCCACTGCTCGATGCCCGGCAACATCTCTCGCTCGACGAAACGACGCACGCTGTCGCGGACCAATTGGTGGCTGGGGTCGAAGTATTCCTGATAGGCAGACATCGGCAAGCTCCACGGGACGGTAGAGCGAACTTACCAAGCGCTTGCTTGGTTATCAAGCAAGAGGAAAGACTCGTGAACGCCACAAAACAAATGTG
>NZ_JACARK010001569.1:0-468 GCF_013386655.1 Pseudomonas sp. K5002
TGGCCACTGCCGCCAGTGCCGCACCCTGACCGAGGAAGAGCTGTGCCCGCAATGCGCCGACCCGCGTCGCGACGACACGCTGCTGTGCGTGGTCGAAGGGCCGATGGATGTCTACGCGGTGGAGCAGACCGGTTACCGCGGGCGCTACTTTGTGCTCAAGGGCCACCTGTCGCCGCTGGACGGGCTGGGGCCGGAGGCGATTGGTATTCCGCAACTGGTGACGCGAATCGAGGAGCAGGGCACGTTCGTCGAGGTGATCCTGGCCACCAACCCTACGGTGGAAGGCGAAGCGACGGCCCATTACATCGCCCAGCTGCTGACCAACAAAGGCCTGATTACCTCGCGCATCGCCCACGGCGTGCCGCTGGGGGGCGAGCTGGAACTGGTGGATGGCGGGACCCTGGCGCATTCGTTTGCCGGGCGTAAGCCGATCGCCCTGTAACAAACACCGCAGGACAAAATGTGGGA
>NZ_JACARK010001570.1:0-683 GCF_013386655.1 Pseudomonas sp. K5002
GACTTGGCCATGGCCGCCAGGCGCACCGCCACGTTGGCCGCACCGTAGCCGGCGTAACCGTTCTTGCGCTGGATGATCTCGAAGAAAAACCGGCCCTCGAACGGTTCGGTATAAACGTGAAACAGTTCACCGCCCTGGGCATCGCGGTCGTAGAGGACGTTGTAATACGCGAGCTGGCTGAGGAACTCGTCATCGAAATCAAACCGCGCCGCCAGGTCATCGTAGTAGTTCAGCGGGATATCCAGCAGCGGCACGCCCGCATCCTTGGCCCGGCTGACCTCGGCGAAAATGTCCGCGCAGTCGAAGGCAATGTGGTGCACGCCCGAGCCGCGATAGCTCGACAGCGCGTGGGAAATCGCGGT
This sequence comes from Pseudomonas sp. K5002, assembly GCF_013386655.1. Lineage (NCBI taxonomy): Bacteria > Pseudomonadati > Pseudomonadota > Gammaproteobacteria > Pseudomonadales > Pseudomonadaceae > Pseudomonas > Pseudomonas sp. K5002. The sequence continues at coordinate 363 of NZ_JACARK010001570.1, forward strand.
GTTGCGGTTCTCGGAAATATTCAGCGGCAGGCGAATCGAGCTGCAACGGCTGCGCAGTGCCCGGCTTTTCACCAGGCCATAGGGGTCCGGCAGCACCACTTCGTCGTCGGCTTCGAAATCCAGCAGGCTCTTGTAGAACAACACCCAACTGTCGAGGCTGTCGGCGGGCAAGGCCATGGCCATGTGGTCGATGCGCAGCAGGCCGCCGCTGGCGGCGTTCGCCGGTTGCAGGTTGAAGTCGGTGTCGTAGAGGCCGCCTTCGTGCTGGTCCACCAGGTAGATCAGGCTGCCATCCGGTGCGCGCACCGCTGCCAGCTCCAG
>NZ_JACARK010001571.1:0-568 GCF_013386655.1 Pseudomonas sp. K5002
GCTTGATCGCCTCGACCGACAGATGGCTGGCGGCCGAGCCACGGCGGAAGTACTCCACCTGCGGATCATCGCCGGCTTCCTCGCGGGACTTGAGTTGAAAGCCCGTGGGGTGCAGCGGGTCCACCGCCACATGGGTGCAGTCCAGGCCTTCGTTCTGCAAGGTGTCCACCACGAAGCGCCCGAGGGAATCGGCACCCACGCGGCTCAGCCATGCGACGTTGAAGCCCAGGCGTGACAGGCCGATGGCGACGTTGCTGTCGGCGCCGGCAATGCGCTTGTGAAACTGGGCAACCTGGGCCAGGTCGCCGGTCTGTTCGGCGACAAACATCGCCATGGTTTCACCAAACGACAGGATATCGATCTCAGACATGTGCGTTCTCCACGCGGGGCTGGCCGAGGACGGCGAGGGTGGCGACCTGCTGGGCGGTGACCGGCACCAGGTCATTGCCTTGCAGCGGAAATTCCACGGCCCGGGTAATACCTTGAGTCATGTGCTTGAGCAGTTGTTCCCACAGATGCAGGTCGGCGGCGCCCGGCGGCAAAGCCACCAGCTTGCCGTCGGCGCGGC
>NZ_JACARK010001572.1:0-920 GCF_013386655.1 Pseudomonas sp. K5002
TGACTTCCTGGGGCATGACGTGTTGTCGCGGCTGCTCAGCGGCGGCCTCTCGGTGCTGTGGATGTCCGTGGCGGCGGCGAGCATTGCCCTGGCCGTCGGCAGTACTCTCGGCTTGCTTGCGGGGCTGTCGCGGCGGCGCCTGGACCAGTTGATCACCTGGCTGGCGGACGTGTCCCTGGCGTTCCCCGACCTGATTCTGGTGCTGTTGATTGTCTCGATGCTCGGCCGCGCGCCGTGGTTGATCGTGCTCACGGTGTCGATTGCGTTTATCCCGGGGGTGATCCGCCTGGCGCGTGCCAGCGCGGTGGCAGTGGCGGGGCAGGAGTTTGTCGAGGCCGCGCAGATGATGGGCTACTCGCGGCGGCGGATCCTGTTCAAGGAGATCCTGCCGAACATCCTTACGCCGTTGCTGGTGCACTTTGGCAACATGCTGACCTGGGGCGTGGGCATGCTCTCGGGCCTGAGCTTCCTCGGTTATGGCGTGGCGCCGCCGACGGCGGACTGGGGCTTGATGATCAATGAAAACCAGGCCGGGTTGCTGGTGCAGCCCTGGGCGGTGTTGGCCCCCGCTGTGCTGATCGGCGTGTTTGCCTATGGCACCAATATCCTCGCTGAAGGCATCGGCCGCAGCAGCGCACGCCTGGGAGAAAAACAGCCATGAATGCAATCGCGCAGATGACGACGACGGTGCTGCAGGTCAGTGGCTTGCGGGTTGAATTGGCGGGGCAGGTGGACGTGTTGTCCGGCGTGTCCTTCAGCCTGGAAGCCGGGGAAATCCTCGGGCTGGTGGGTGAGTCGGGGTCCGGCAAGACCACCTTGGCTACCGCGCTGCTGGCCCATGCCCGACGCGGCGCACAGATTGTCGGTGGCCAGGTGCATGTCGCGGGCAAGGCGTTATTGGGCCTGGAAGGTGAAGCGTT
>NZ_JACARK010001573.1:0-973 GCF_013386655.1 Pseudomonas sp. K5002
CGCCCAGTCGGCGGCCAGCGCGCCTTCAACCCGCAGGTGCAGTTGGCCGTCCTGCCAATGCGCATCGATGCGCAAGGCATGGGTCGATGCCGCTGGCGTATTGGCAGCGGTGATGTGTGCCAACAGGCTGCGCGGTTCACGGTGGATGTCGAAATCGCCGCGCCAATGGATAGCAATCGGTGCAGCAGGCAAGTCGCGCAGGGGTTCTTGCAGGTAGGTGTTGTCTGAGAGGTAGCGCAGCGCGCCGTAATCGGTACCGTGTTGCGGGTACGCACGCAGTTGCGCGGCCACCGACTGCAGGCGTTGCAACGCATTAGCACCTGCGGCTTGCAGGAACACCGGCACGGCCAGGTCCAGCGCACCGACGATCAGTTGCGGCTCGAGGTCGGCCAGCACCAGGGGCGCGCCCACTGGCAGGCGTTCGGTGGCCGGGCGTGCGGCGTACAGGTCCAACGCCAACAAACCGTCGCCGCATTGTTCGGCCACGGCAGTGGCCAGCAGGCTGTTCCACTCCAGGTGCAACACATCGGCCAAGCGCTTCAGCTCGCCGGAGGTTGCGCCACTCAGGCTCAGCTCGACCACGTTGCTCGCCTGGTGGTTGTCAGGCAGTTGCAGCGTGTCCATGCCGGCGTATTGCAGCCAGTGTTCCCACGCGTCGTCGAGGGCATCGCTCTCGGCATGCGCTTGCTGATGACGGGTCCATTGGGTGAAGTTGCCACCGCTGTAGGACAGCCGCACCGGCCGTTGCAGGCGCAGTTGTGCCAGCGCCAGATTGAGGTCCGTCAGCAGCAACGACCAGGAAGCCTCATCCACGCATAACGGGTGCGCGGCCAATAACAGGTGATCGCCAAGCAGGCTGGCATGCAGGCTTTGGCCTGCCTGTAGGTCAAGTGCGTCGACTGCGGCCTGGGCCAGTGCGTGCAGGTGTGCCGGGTGGTAGTCGCCCGAGGTGATCGCAGCCGCCTTGGGGGCC
>NZ_JACARK010001574.1:0-849 GCF_013386655.1 Pseudomonas sp. K5002
TGGGCAATCACGCTGCCGCCCACCCAGGCGCCGAGGGCGTTGCCGATGTTGAAGGCGCCGATGTTCAAGGTGGACACCAGGTTCGGTGCGGCCTTGCCGAAGGTCACCACGTTGATCTGCAGTGCCGGTACGGCGGCAAACGAGGCGGTGGCCCAGAGAAACAGGGTGATTTCAGTCGGGATCACGGCGACGCTGGTCCAGGTCAGGACGGTGGACACCACCGCCATGCTGATGAACACGCCGATCAGGGTGGCAGCCAGGCGCTTGTCTGCCAGCTTGCCGCCGATGATGTTGCCGACGGTCAGGCCCAGGCCGATCAGCAGCAGGGTCCAGGTCACGCCTTTGGGCGAAACACCGGTGACGTCCCCCAGCAGCGGCGCGACGTAGGTGAAGAGGGTGAACATCGAGGCAGCGAACAGCGCGGTCATGCTCAGCGACAGCCAGATGCCGGCGCCTTTGAGTGCTCTGAGCTCGGCGCGCATGTCGAGTTTTTCCTCGTCACGCTTGGCCGGCAGGAAGCGGATCAGGCCGATCAGGGCGATCACCCCAATCACCGTCACGGCCCAGAAGGTCGAGCGCCAGCCGGCTTCCTGACCCAGCGCGGTGCCCAGCGGTACGCCGAGCACGTTGGCCAGGGTCAGTCCGGTGAACATCAGCGCCACGGCCGAAGCACGCTTGTTGGCCGGCACCAGGTTGGCGGCGACCACCGATCCGATACCGAAGAAGGCGCCGTGGCACAGCGCGGTGACCACACGGGCAAACATCAGCACGTTGTAGTCGCTGGCCAGGGCGCAGAGCAGGTTGCCGATGATAAAGATGCCCATCAACGCTACCAGGGCGGCCTTGCGC
>NZ_JACARK010001575.1:0-444 GCF_013386655.1 Pseudomonas sp. K5002
GACGACGGCTTCATGGCGCGCGATCGCCAGGTGGGCGCCAGCGGCACATGGGTCACTGCACGGGTTTACGTGGCGGTGGGGATTTCCGGGGCGATCCAGCACCTGCAAGGCATTGGTGCCTGCGACAAGGTGGTGGCGATCAACCTCGACCCGGGCTGCGACATGATCAAGCGTGCCGACCTGTCGGTGATCGGCGAAAGCGCCGCGATACTGCAAGCCTTGATCGTTGCGGTCGAGGCCTACCGCCACGGTGCCAAGCGCGATGCAGCTTAAGGAAATGGCCATGACGACGAATGTAATCAGCCTGGTGTCCATCGGTGCACACCCGACTTCCGGCCGTCCACGCCGGGCCGAGCAAGACGCGCGCGCAGTGGAACTGGGCCTGCAACTGGCAGGGGATAACCTGCAAGTGCTGCACGCCGGCGACATCGGCGAACCCACCCT
>NZ_JACARK010000162.1:0-764 GCF_013386655.1 Pseudomonas sp. K5002
CAATTGCTGGATATCGAGGTGTTGCCATGCCGGGCGAGCCAGGTGTGCAGCAAGGCGAAGTTCAGGGAGAACTCCGGCATGTGCAGCAAGGCGCCACAGAACACTTCACCGATGATTTTCTGGATCAACTGCACCGCCTGCGGGTTGTTCAGGAACGTGGCGATGTCGCGTTGCAGGAGGTTGATGCCCCAGACTTTCTGGTTCAGGTCGAGGCCGACGAACCAGCGGAACAGCAGGTTGTAGTTGAGTTGTTCGTGCAGTTGCTGTTCGTTGGGGACTGAGTACAGGAGTTGCAGCAGCAGGATCTGCAAGACGGTCTGGGGGGCGATCTGGGTGCCGGGCTGGGCCTGGAGCAGGTCGCGATGGAGGTCGAGGATGTCGTCGATCTGCGGGCGCAGCAAGACCAGCGGATGGCCTGCGGGGATGTAGCTGGAGACTTCCTTGAGCGCGCCTTGCCAGTCGTCCTGGGAGACGATCCATACCCACGGTGCGCCATAGCGGTAGACCGAGACCGGTTTTTTGCGTGCGGCTTCGACGATCTTTGACAGGCGCTGGTCGAGCTCCTGCATGCCGACTTTCGAGTAACGTTCCATAGTTCCCATTCGCCCCACTCCTGGCATCCTGCTTGCGGCTCTGACGTCGCCTTTTTTGGCGGTATTGAGCGCGTTACATAGCCAAGACGGGGGCCGCTGGGGACTACCGAACTTTTGTCATAAAAGCTTCTTTTTTGGGGCGGGGTGAGGTGGGCATATCCGTTGCTGCGG
>NZ_JACARK010000162.1:888-7898 GCF_013386655.1 Pseudomonas sp. K5002
ACCATAAGCGGCCGTTACCGAAGAAACGGAGATGTACTCAAACCAAAGACCCCGGCAACGGCAACTCATAAGACTTCTTAACCGTCCTGACCACCAAAGTAGACGAATAAGTACGAATCGGAATATCCCGATAAATCTCTAAAAACCGATAGATATAATCAGTGTACTCAGTGGCATCCCGAAACTTCGCCACCATCACAAAATCAAACTCCCCGGTCAGCAGATAACAGTCCTGAATCTCCGGATGACTCGCCAGGATATGCTGCATCTTGCGGTCGATATCATTGCTGTCCCTATCAAGCTTGATCAGGAAGAACGCCGTAACCTGAATCCCAAGCTTGCGCTCATCCAGCACCGCCACCTTGGCCTTGATGATCCCGACACTCTCCAACCGCCTGATACGCCGGTAACAACTGGTTGAAGACAGCCCGACACTGTCACTCAACAACTCCAGACTCTGACTGCAATCCCTTTGCAATTTCCCCAGAATCTTCAAATCCATGGCATCTGTCATTTTTTCCATATCTTCCTTGAAAAAACTGCAATGAATCCACCGTAAACACCCACCAATTTGCACAAATCCTGCGCGGTGGCGCACTAACATCAATCCAGCTTAGCAGCCCAGCCAAATCAGGCACCGGGGCCGCATGAGAGGGATCTTATGATAGTCGCGAAACCGACATGGGCCACCGATATCCACGGCCTATTCAGCGCCCCCTACTGGATCCCCCAAGAGCAACGCGCCGCCGTCGCCGCCTCCTGGGTGGGCTGCATGAACGCCTACTTCGTATTCCTCGAAGACCCCGCCTCCGTCAAGACCTGGTCCGAAACCATCTACCAGCACCTGGCCTCCCGTAGCATGCCGCTGACCCTCGACCAGCAGCAGTTCTGGCCCATCGACGCGCTGGAAACCTTCAGGCTGTGGGTCAACCAGGGCTGGCGCCTCACTCCCGCCTCACCGTTCGACGAGGCAGAACGCATCCCCCCACCCGACCTGCCTCACCCGGTCAAACGCGTGCGCCAGGACATTCGCGCACTGACACAGGAACAACTGAACCTGTACCGCTCACGCCTCGATGACGTAATGCAGGTGGCCAACGCCGACAGCGGCTCCCCGTGGCAGCGTTACGCCTATATCCACACCAACTGGTGCCTGCATTACCAGGAAGCGTTTGCCCTGTGGCACCGGGCCTATCTGCTGTACCTGGAAGCGCTGATCGACTGCCCCATCCCCTACTGGGACTGGATGGCCGAAGACGCCAGTGTCGACGGCAGCCCCCAGGCCGGCTTGCCCCAGGCGTTTCTCGATGAAACCTACGTGCACCCGCACACCGGCGAGGTTCGCCCTAATCCGTTGCGCTACGCCGCTGCCAAGGACGGCTGTTCGAAGGTCTGTGAAAAGGCCAGCATCCCGGGTGTGGACTGCCGCTTCGTGCAACGCAACCCGCTGTTCTACACCAAGGGCGAGACGCAGCGCGTCGAACGCACCCAGTTGTACGGCATGAGCCGGATTTTCCAGCAACAGGTGGTCGATGCCCTGAAGTTCAACACCTTCAGCCAGCCCCAGGGAGTGCCAGGTTATCCCTGGGCGAACATCCCGGTGTTTGATCCCCCCCAGGAAGATGACCTGTACCCCAACCGCGCGCTGAATTTCGACGGGCTCTACGAGCAGCCCCACGACAACTATCACGGCTGGATCGGCGGCGACATGGCTGACAACGCCTACACCGCGTTCGACCCGGTGTTCAGCTCCTACCACGCCAATATCGACCGGATGCTGGAGGTCTGGATCCGCGCCCACCCGGCAGCGCAGTACACCACCCAGTGCCTGCTCCAGCCGTTTGCCGGCAGCGAGGCCGACGATGTCACCTTCACCAGTGCCGACGCCTGGCGCTACACCACCCTGGGGGACATGGCCCAGGACAGTCGGCATATCGGCTATGACTACGGTGTGCCCGTCGCACCGCCCTTTGGCACCCGCCGCCCGGCCGCAAAAGCCTGCTGCCAGCAAAGTTCGACGCCGATGCAAGCGCAGGAACAAACCGCAAGCCTGGGCCCGTGGGTGGTGTTCGACCATGTGCGCTGCACCCACGACACCTACCTGATCGACGTATTCCTCAACCAGCCCGACGCCACGCCGCAGCAGGTGAGCGCCGACAATCCGCACTATGTCGGGCGCTTCAGTCGCATCGGCATGGGCCTGGTGGATGACAAGGGCCGCTGCATCACCCATGGCGTGTCACGCGCGCTGAATGCCGCGCGCACTGCTGCCGCATTGAACCTTCGCCCCACTGACACCACGCAGTTATCCGTGGTGGTGACCCATCTCGATAGTGCCCGGGTGTTGACGCCGCAAGAGTACGCGCCGCTGCCTGGCTTTATCGCCCAACTGGTGTGGGACGACCCGCGCCAAACCGTCGCCGGCCCTGCTCCCAGTGCCGGTTGCTGCTCCGTTTCCACCACAACAACACCTGGAGAATCGACATGAGCACACCCTTCAAACAATTCACCTCTCCCGCCGGGCAAGCTCCCAAGGACTACAACAAGCTGGGCCTGGAAAACCAGTTGCCGCAGTTTGAAACCGACTGGAACAACGACCTCACCGGCTGGACGCAGTCCGCGATCATCGGCAACCCGTGGTCGGGCCTCAATGACGCGCCGCGCTCGGGCTATTACAACCCACTGGTGGAAGGCTACGGCCCCACCACGCCGCCGGCGATTACCTGGGCGCCCTTCCCCAATCGGCTGTGGACGTTTTTCTACAACAACGGCACGGCGGTGATTCCACAGTTGGGCGGCAAGGCCATGTCCATGCAACAGGTGATGGAGCTGACCGACAACGGCCAGATTACGATCAACAACACCCTGTACATGCTCTACGACCCGAAGAAGCAAGGCACCCTGCTGCAACTCCCCGTCACTCGCTGCCCGAGCATCGACTGGCAAGGCAAGTACAAGGATTTCTCGCCCTCTGGCCCCCGTGGCTGGCTTGACGAATATTGCGAGTGGTCCATCGTGCGCGATGCCGACGGCAACATGCGCAAGATCACCTTCACTTGCGAAAACCCGGCGTATTTCCTGGCCATGTGGCGCATCGATCCGACTGCTGTACTGGGGCTGTATCGCGACTACATCGACCCACAGGTGCAACTCGAAGACCTGTACCTGCGCTACACCGCCGACTGCCCGACCGGTAAGGCCGGCGACCCGGTCATCGACCCCACCACCGGTCAACCGGCCTACGACACCGTCAACAAATGGAACGCCGGCACCGCCTGTGTGCCAGGCCAATACGGCGGTGCGATGCACCTGACCTCCGGCCCCAACACCCTGAGCGCCGAGGTGTACCTGGCTGCCGCGGCGACCATCCTGCGGCCATTGAGCAGCAGCCAGAATTCCCAGGCGTTGATCTGCTGCGCGCAATACGGGCAGAACTACCGCAACTCCGATCCGCATATCGGTTTCTCGGCCAACAGCGTGGCAGTGAACAACCGGCTGTCGCTGACCAACCCCATCGGCCTGTACCTGCAACAACCCACCGACTTCTCGGCGTGGAAAGGCCCCCAGGGCCAGGACGTCAGCCAGTACTGGAAAATCACCCGTGGCACCGCCAAATCCGCCGCCAACGGCTCCGACCAGATTCTGCAAGCGGTGTTTGAAGTGCCGGTCAGCGCCGGGTTCTCGATCAACGACATCACCATCAGCGGCCAGCCGATCGACTACGTGTGGGTGATTGCCCAGCAGTTGCTGGTGGGCCTGAGTGTGACAACCACGCCCATCAGCCCGACGCCGGATTCCTGCCCGTGCGTGACGGACCGGGTCAACGGTGTGCAACCCTGGCCGGTACAGCTGCTGCCGCTGGACCTGTTCTACGGGCAGTCACCCACCGACCTGCCGGCCTGGCTGGCACCCGGCACCAGCGGGCAGTTTGCCCTGGTGGTGCAAGGCGCCGACCTCAAGACCACCGCCGAGACGGCGCGGGTGCAATTCTCCAATCCTGGGGTGACGGCGCAGGTCACAAAGTTCCTGCCGGATGCCTCGGCCATCCCCGGGCAAACCAACTCCGGTGGCACCCAGGGCTACCTGCTGACCATCACCGTAAGCCCCACTGCCGCACCGGGGCTGGTGACAGTGCGCGCCCTCAACCCGGGCGAAGCCGATAACCCCAGCGCGGCGGAACACCCATGGGAATCCGGATTGGCGCTGGTGCCTGGCGCCTGACTGATACAGCCCATCAGCCGCACCCACCCAGGGTGCGGCTTTACCTGCTTGCAAGGAGCGCGATGATGTCCAGGTTACGCTTGAGTGTTTTATCGCTGCTGACCAGTGTGGTGCTGAGCCTGTTCGCCATGCAGGCCGCCTACGCATCCCCCACTTCCGACGCCGACGCTTGCGTGCAGCAACAGTTGGTGTTCAACCCGAAAAGCGGCGGCTTCCTGCCGATCAACAACTTCAACGCCACCGGCCAGAGCTTCATGAATTGCTTTGGCTGGCAGTTGTTCATTGCCCTGAACTGGCCGGTGAATCCCGGTTGGCCAGCCACACCTGCCCTCGCGGGTGAGCCGGACATGAACAGTACCCTGGCGCAATTCGGTGTACCGACTGCCTCCGGGCAGCCGATGAGCGTGGCGCCGGTATGGGCCAGCTACAAGGATGCCAACGATATCTTCCTGCCCGGCGCGCCCGCGCCCACCGGCTGGGGCGTGCAAACCCTGGTGCCGTCCAATTGCAGCACCCAGGGCAGCCTCAGGGCGATGTCGGTGGGGGCGCGCAAGTTCATGACCGCCACCTCCGAAAGCGCGATCAACGCGCGGCATGGGTTTCACCTGTCCAGCGGCACCCTGGCCTCGATTCCGGACCCGATCATGGAAGCCTCCGGCGGCTGGCTGACGGACCAGTCGCAGAACCTGGTGTTTTTTGAACGCAAGGTGAGCAAGGCCGAGTTCGACTACATCGTCAGCAAAGGGCTGTACGACGCGGCCAACCAGCTGAAAGTCGCGCAGAACCTCGACAACCAGAACCCCGGCGGGCTGTCCTTGCCCATCGGTGAACCCATGCGCTCGCTGCCGCCCAACCCGGTGCCGCAGGAGCAACTGGGAGCTCTGGAGGTCAAGGCAGCATGGCGAATCCTCACCGGCAAACCCGAGCTCTACGGACGTTACCTGACCACGGTCGCCTGGCTCAAAAACCCGGCCACCTTGCAGTGCACCCAGCAGGTGGTGGGCCTGGTGGGCCTGCATATCATCAACAAGACCCAGGCCTCGCCCAACTTCATCTGGACCACCTTCGAGCAAGTGGACAACGTGCCGGAACCCGACCAGGTGCCGCCACAACAAACGCCGCCCGACAGCTTTGCCTTCAACAACCCGAACTGCGGCACCGGCCCCGAATGCACGCCGAACGTGGCGCGTATCCAGTGCAAGCAGCAGCATCCGGACCGCGACTGCACCGAGCCGTTTCCACGGGACCAACCCGTGCAGACCACCCGGGAACATCCGCTGCCCACTGAACTGCAGGCGCTTAACGGCGCGGTGCAGGCCAATTTCGCCCAGCAGAGCCAGGGCAAGTCGGTGTTCCAGTACTACAAACTGATCAACGTACTCTGGACCCTCACCCCCAACCCGCCCACCCAGCCGGAACCGGGTGTCAGTGCGCAAGTGCCGCTGTCCTACGGGCCGTTTATCAGCCAGGGCAACGTACCGGTGGCCAACACCACCCTGGAGACCTACGTCCAGGGCGATAACTGCAATGCCTGTCACCAGTACGCGACCATCGCCGGCAGCTCGACCCTGGCCTCGGACTTTTCGTTCCTGTTCAACAGTGCCGATTCGGCCAGCAAGAAAAGCCTGGTCAAGCGCGTAAAAGCCTTCCAGACCCTCAAGGACGGTTCACCATAAACGCGACTGTTCAGACCACTGCTCAAGGTTTCTCGGTGCTGTAAGGCCTTGAGCATTTGGTCCTTGCGCTAGCTCCTGCTGGTTAAAAGAGGCGCCCCTTATCAAGTAACGCCCGAAATGTCCGACAGCCCCCCGCATCTACCCGGTAAGACCGCTCTCGAGGGATATCGTGTGACCACCCGCCGGCCACTCATGACTTTTGGTAAAGAGTCCTTTTCGGATTCAGCGGTTTTTCCGAAGGAACGAGAGGCCGATACTCGACTCCATTGTTCACATCACTTCAGGAGTCACTCATGTCCATTCCCGCATTCGGCCTCGGCACGTTCCGCCTGCAAGGCCAGGTCGTCATCGACTCCGTCAGCACCGGCCTGGAGCTGGGCTATCGCGTCATCGACACCGCACAAATCTACGAAAACGAAGCCGACGTCGGCCAGGCCATCGCCGACAGCGGCATCCCACGGGACGAGCTGTTCATCACCAGCAAGATCTGGATCGCCAACTTCGCCGAAGGCCAGCTGATTCCCAGCCTCAAGGAAAGCCTGCGCAAACTCCAGACCGACTACCTGGACCTGACCCTGATCCACTGGCCATCGCCGGAAGACCAGGTACCGGTCGCCGAGTTCATGGGCCAGTTGCTGGAAGCCAAGCGCCAGGGCCTGACCCGCCAGATCGGTATTTCCAACTTCACCGTCGACCTGATGAAGCAGGCAATTGCCGCCGTCGGTGCCGAGCACATCGCGACCAACCAGGTGGAACTGCACCCGTACCTGCAAAACCGCACCGTGGCGGAGTTTGCCAAGGCCCATGGCATCCAGATCACTTCCTACATGACCCTGGCCTACGGCGAAGTGCTGAAGGATCCGGTGATCCAGCAGATCGCCGAACGTCATCAGGCAACCCCGGCGCAAGTGACCCTGGCGTGGGCCATGCAACTGGGCTACGCGGTGATCCCGTCGTCGACCAAGCGCGCCAACCTGGCCAGCAACCTCAAGGCTCTGGACCTGACCCTGAGTGACGCTGACATGGCGCAGATCGCCGCCCTGGAGCGTGGCCATCGGCTGACCAGCCCCAAAGGCATCGCGCCGAACTGGGACTAAGCCGCAGGGCTGCCGG
>NZ_JACARK010001576.1:0-735 GCF_013386655.1 Pseudomonas sp. K5002
GCCCGGGCTGCGCAGTTACTCGACCAGTCCGGCTGGACCCAGCGCGACAGCGAGGGCTACCGCACCAAGGACGGCAAGCGCCTGCAAGTCCATGTGGTGATGGGCAACCGCACGCCACCGTCGGAATACACCTTGTGGGAACAGGTGCAGGCCACCACCCGGCAGGTCGGCTTCGAGCTGATCGTCGACCAGATGAGTGACGTGCAGGCCACCAAACGCCAGGCCGACTGGGACTACGACATTCGCCTCGGCTACTGGAACACCAACACCGCCGACGTGCTGCGGATCATCTTCGGCAGTGAGTTCATCAGCCCGGCGGGTGTCGGTGGTTACCACCAGAACACCGCAGGCTTCAGTGACCCGGCGTTCGACACGCTGATCCGGCAAGCCCTCACCACCCAGGACAGCGAGCAGCGCCGGGCGCTGTATTACCAGGCGCAGAAAATCGCTTCCAGCCAGTACCTGCAATTGACCACCTACCCGCAAAGCACGCGGCTGGGTATCTACAAGACCACCCAGGGCGTGCGGCTGGAGCCGTCGCTGGCGGTGACTTATCTCTATGACGCATGGGTGAACAAATGAGCGACACATCACTTGCCAACCCACGGCGCGAGCGCCTGGCCCGGCTCGGCAAACGTGCGCTGTGGCGCCTTGCCGGCGGCGTGCTGGTGCTCTTGGCTGTGGCAACGCTGACGTTCTTTGACTAGCGACTGAAGCCCGGCGATCCTGTGCAGG
>NZ_JACARK010001577.1:0-282 GCF_013386655.1 Pseudomonas sp. K5002
GGCCAGGCCCAGGCGCGTGAGCAGGGCCTTGGCGCGGGCATGGCGTTCGGCGGCGCTGATACCGGCATAGATCGCCGGCATCTCGACGTTTTCCTGGGCCGAGCCGGATGGGATCAGGTGATAGCCCTGGAACACGAAACCGAAGGCCTCGCGGCGCAGCCAGGCGAGTTCGTCGCTGTCGAGCCGGGCGACGTTTTCCCCGGCGAACAGGTAGTCGCCCTCGGTGGGGCGGTCGAGGCAGCCGAGGATATTCATCAGCGTGGATTTGCCGGAGCCGGAGGC
>NZ_JACARK010001577.1:378-715 GCF_013386655.1 Pseudomonas sp. K5002
GATCGCCAGGTCGATGCCGCGCAGCACATCAACCTGCGGCGTGTCGCCGCCGCCGTAGGATTTGCGGATGCCCTTGAGTTCGATCAGTGGGGTCGACATTCAACCTCCGCTGCCATCGGCCGGGCCGATCAGCAGGTGATCGCCTTCGTTCAGGCCTTCCAGCACCTGGACTCGCAGGCGGTCGCTGAGGCCCAGGCGGATTTCGCGTTGCTCGATGCTGCCGTTTTTCGCCACCACGCGGGCGATCTGTTTGTCGCCGCCGAGGCTGCCTTGCAGGGCGGCGACCGGCGCGGTCAGGGTGTCCCTGGCCTGGCCGGCGACGAAGAATACCTGGGCG
>NZ_JACARK010001578.1:0-1623 GCF_013386655.1 Pseudomonas sp. K5002
CGAAGCCGAGTAAACCCCCATTGCCAACGGCACGCGCTGGTGAAACTGGCGCTTGATCATCGCCGGCACCAGCGCCTGGATCAGCGCCACACCCGCACCGCCGAACAATGCCGTGGCCAGCAGCGCCGGCGCCTGGCCAAACAGCCAGCGCGCGAGGCACGCCAGCAGAATCATCATCAAGCCCAGGGCGATTCCGCGACGCTCCCCCAGCCTTGCCTCCAGGCGCACACCTACCAACGCCACCAGGCCCATGCAAATCACCGGCAGGCTGGTGAGCAGGGCGCTGCTCTGGAAACTCAGGCCGGTGGCCAGACGGATTTCCCCCAGCAACGGGCTGATGGAACTGAGGATCGGTCGCAGGTTCAGGCCGAGCACCACCAGCAAACCCCAACCGGCGAGCCTGCCGGCCAACGAATTATTCAGCGTCATGCAGGGCCTGCCACTCGCGGTAAAGGGCTTGCATCGCTGCCTGCGGCAGGTGCTGCACGGGCAATTTTTGCTCCGCCAGCGGCAGCGCCAGTTGCTGGTAGATCGCTGCTGTGGACAAACCAAAGGGCGCCGCCACGTCGTTGCTGGCAGCGAACACCACGCGGGATATGCCGCACAGGTGCATCGCACTCAGGCACATCGGGCAGGGCTGGCCGCTGGCGTAGATCACACAACCGTCGAGGCGCGGGCCGAGTTGTTGGCTGGCGGCGCGGATGGCGAGCATCTCGGCGTGGGCGGTGGGGTCCTGGCTCAAGTGGATTTCGTTGACCGCCTCCACCAGCACCTCGCCGTCGCGCACCAGCACGGCACCAAACGGGCGGCCACCAGCGGCTACGTTGGCCTTGGCCAGTTGCACGGCGTGATGCAGATGCTGTTGATCGTCAGTCATGGAAAACCCCTCGTGCGCAATGAGGCGTGAAGTATGGGCAGCCGCAGGGGTATTCTGAAATTAAATATAACCATGCCAATCAGTGGCAAATGGAATGGTGAGCCCATGTTCGATCCTGTGTTGTTGCGCAGCTTTGTTGCCGTCGTCGATTGCGGCAATTTCACCCGCGCGGCCGAGCGGCTGCACTTGACCCAGTCCACGGTCAGCCAACAGATCCGCCGCCTGGAAGATGCACTGGGCAGCCAGGTGCTCGACCGGGATCAGCGCCGCGTGGTGGCCACGGTGGAGGGTGAACGCTTGCTGGCGTATGCGCGGCGCATCCTGGCGCTGCACGAAGAGGCGGCCGACGTGCTGATCAATCAGCAGAGCGATGGCGTGTTGCGCCTGGCGGTGCCCGAGGACTTTGCGGCCGAGCGCCTGATGCCGTTGCTGTCGGCGTTTGTGCAGGCTTATCCCCGGGTGCGCCTGGAGGTTACCAGCGGCTTGGGGCCGGAATTGTTGCGGGATTATCGCGGCGGTGAATTCGACGTGCTGCTGGTCAAGCAAATGGGTGACAGCGATGACTGCCTGGTGTCCTGGCCGGAGCCGTTGTGTTGGGTCGACAGCCGCAGTTCGCCGTCCCTGGGACGTGATCCGCTGCCGCTGGTGGCGTTTCCCGCCGGCGGCCTGTACCGCAATGAAATGCTGCATCACCTGGAGGTGGGCGGCTGGCGCTGGCGCATCGGTTATTCCAGCGCCAGCTTGGC
>NZ_JACARK010001579.1:0-1126 GCF_013386655.1 Pseudomonas sp. K5002
AGCGCCGCACCCAGGCCGTGCTCAACCGGCGCTGGAGCGATCCGCAAAGCACCGATGACCTTGGTGCGCTGGATGCCGAAGCGATTGCCGGTGTGTGCGAGGAAGCCTGGCCGGCGCCCAATGGCCTGGACGAGATGCATGAAGCGCTGATGAGTTTGGCGTGCATTGCCGAATCCGAGGTCACGGCGCAGTGGGCCGAATGGCTGCAAGCCCTGGCCGACGGTGGGCGCGCCAGCCGATTGCAGATCGGTACCGGCCAGGCCGTTTGGGTCGCTCTGGAGCGCTTGAGCTGTTTGACGGCGATCTACCCGAATGACCTGCCGCTGTTGCCCGGTTTCGATGAGCCCTGGACCTTCGATGAAGCCTTGGTGGAAGTGCTGCGGGCGCGCCTGAGCGGCTTCGGCCCATTGACGCTGATCGAGATCGCCGCGCCCCTGGCCTTGCCGGTGGCCGACGTATCACAGGCACTCGCGCGGCTGGAGAGCGAAGGCTACGTGCTGCGCGGCCGTTTCAGCCCCGGCGCCAGCGCCGAACAATGGTGCGAACGCCACCTGCTGGCGCGCATTCACCGCTACACGGTCAAGCGCCTGCGCCGGGAAATCGAGCCGGTGGCGTTGCAGGATTTCATGCGTTTTCTGTTCGATTGGCAGCACCTGTCGAACGGTACCCGCGGCCAGGGCAGCGCCGTGTTGCCGCAGATCGTCGCGCAGTTGGAAGGGTACGCCGCAGCCACTTCGGCCTGGGACAGCGATTTGCTCAGCGCACGAATCAAGGATTACGCGCCCCACTGGCTGGACGATTTGTGCCGCAGCGGCAAAGTGGTCTGGACGCGCCTGAGCAACAAGACCGGCGCGACGGCCCTGCGCAGCACGCCAGTGGTGCTGCTGCCCCGCAGCCAGGTGCCATTGTGGAGTGGACTGACCGAAGCGCCGGACAGCACCGAGCTGTCGCCCAAGGCACAGAAAGTTCATCAGGCGCTGCGGGAAAACGGCGCGCTGTTTTTCGATGAATTGATCCACGAAGCCCATCTGCTGCGCAGCGAACTGGAAACCGCGTTGCAGGAACTGGTGGGCGCGGGGCTGGCGAACGCCGACAGTTTTGCCGGCCTGCGCGCCCTGACCACGCC
>NZ_JACARK010001580.1:0-370 GCF_013386655.1 Pseudomonas sp. K5002
CCGCAGCGCGGTCGCCGATATCAGCCAGGAAGCCGCTGCCGAAGCGGCGGTACAGGCCACCGTCGCCGCCTTTGGCGGTTTGCATGGGTTGGTCAACTGTGCCGGTGTGGTGCGGGGCGAGAAAATCCTCGGCAAAAATGGCCCGCACGTGCTGGCCAACTTCGCCCAGGTGATCAACGTCAACCTGATCGGCAGTTTCAACCTGCTGCGCCTGGCTGCAGCGGCTATCGCTGAAACCGAGGCGAATGCCGATGGCGAGCGCGGTGTGATCATCAATACCGCTTCAGTGGCAGCGTTTGACGGCCAGATCGGCCAGGCGGCCTATGCCGCGTCCAAGGGCGCGATTGCCAGCCTGACCCTGCCGGCGGCC
>NZ_JACARK010001581.1:0-704 GCF_013386655.1 Pseudomonas sp. K5002
CCGGCAGCAAGGCGATGCCCAGCCCGGACACGGCAGCGTCGCGCAGTGCTTCGCCGCTGTCCAGGCGCAGGCGGCTGCGCCCGTACGCCTTGACCCAGGTGCCATCCGATTCGCGAAAGCGCCAGCTTTGCTTGCGCGTGCGGCTGCTGAAATACAGGCAGTCGTGGTGGGCGAGGGCGTCCATGTCCCGGGGTATGCCGCGCTCGGCGAGATAGTCCGGTGCGGCGCACAGCAGCGCCTGATAACGAGCGACCACCCGGGACACCAACTGGCGGTCGGTGTTTGCGCTGCCGATGCGGATGGCCAGGTCGAAGCCGTCCTCGACGATATCGGCGGTGCGGTCGCTGAAACTGACTTCCACCTGCACCTCGGGCCAGGCGTGCAGGTATTTCTTCAACAACGGCAGCAACACCTTGCGCCCGAACGCATCGGGCACTGTAAGCCGCAATAAACCGCGCGGTACCCCGGTGGGCTGGCCGATGCGGCTTTGGGCGTTGTCCACTGCGGCGAGGATCTCCAGACCCTGGTCATACAGCGCGCGGCCTTCGTCGGTGAGGCTCAAGGTGCGGGTGGTGCGGTTCAACAGGCGCACACCAAGGCTGTCCTCCAGGCGCGCCACGGCTTTGCCGGCCGCCGAGCGCGTCAGGCCCATCGCCTGGCCACCGGCGACGAAGCTGGCGCCATCGACCACCGCCATGAAGATC
>NZ_JACARK010001582.1:0-1173 GCF_013386655.1 Pseudomonas sp. K5002
GGCTGGATTCGCCTGCACACCAATGCACCGCATCACCGTGCCGCCGCCGAGCGCGTACTCGGGCAGGTCGCTGATCGTGACGCGATGGCCGCGAAGGTTGCGCCATGGACCGCTGCCGAGCTGGAACAGGCGATCGTCGAAGCCAACGGCTGTGCGGCGCAGATGCGTTCGTGGCAAGACTGGCAAGTTCATCCACAAGGCTTGGCGGTCAATCAGGAACCGCTGGTCCATCGCCAGACCTTTGCAGCCCTCAGCGACAAACCCTGGCTGGGCTCGGTGGCAAGGCCGCTGGCGGGCATCAAGGTGCTGGACCTGACGCGCGTATTGGCCGGCCCCACCGCCAGTCGTTTTCTGGCTGGCCTCGGCGCCGATGTACTGCGCATCGATTCCCCTGACTGGAACGAACCCGGCGTGGTGCCGGAAATGACCCTGGGCAAACGTTGCGCCCGCCTGGACCTGAAAAACCCCGACGACCGCCTGATCTTCGAAAACCTGCTCAAGAACACCGACATTCTGCTGCACGGCTACCGCGCCGATGCACTGGAACAGTTGGGCTACGGTGAGGCTGCGCTGCAAGCCATCGCGCCTGGCCTGATCGACGCCAGCCTCAACGCTTACGGCTGGAGCGGCCCGTGGCGCAATCGCCGGGGGTTCGACAGCCTGGTGCAGATGAGCACCGGGATTGCCGAGGCTGGCAGGCAGTGGAAAAAGTCGGAAAAACCGGTGCCGCTGCCGTTGCAGGCGCTGGACCACGCCACCGGGTATTTGATGGCGGCCAGTGCGATTCAGGCGTTGAGTGAACGATTGAAATCCGGCCGCGGCGGTTCGGCACGGTTGTCCCTCGCGCGCACGGCAAAGCTGTTGGTGGACGCAGGACAAGTCCCGGAACAACTACCGCTGCGGGCCGAAGAACCGGGTGATCAAGGCTTGGTGGTGGAGCAAACCGCCTGGGGCCCGGCCCACCGCTTGCTGCCCCCGGTGACCATCAGCGGGACACCGTTGCAGTGGGACTTGCCCGCAGGGGAATTGGGCTCACACCGCCCTCAGTGGTGACCGAAGATCCTGTGGCGGGGGGGGGGGGGGGGGGGGGGGGGGGGGGGGGGGGGGGGGGGGGGGGGGGGGGGGGGGGGGGGGGGGGGGGGGGGGGGGGGGGGGGGGGGGGGGGGGGGGGGG
>NZ_JACARK010000163.1:0-3481 GCF_013386655.1 Pseudomonas sp. K5002
CGGTTTGTTCAGTTGCTGCAACTGGGCCAGGTCGGCCCACAGCTGTTCGAATTCGGCGTAGGCGCGGGCATTGGCCGGCTCGGACTGCCAGGCGGCAAACGCCTTGCGGTCGGCGCGACCGGCGTCATTGCGGTTGCGCGCAAACCAGCTGGCGGCCTGGGCATCGATGGAGTCGCTGGCCTCGATGTCACAGGTGTCGATGTCGCTCAGGCGGGTCATTCTGGCTGCTCCTTGCCCTGTTCTTGTTGAAGTCGCTGCTTGCAATGCAGCAAGGCAAAAGCGATGTGCTTTTCCACCATGCTGACCGAAACGCCCATGCGCTCGGCGATCTGCGCCTGGCTCAGGCCTTCGAAGCGGTGCAGCATAAGGGCTTCTCGTCTTCTCGGCGAGAGTTCAGAGAGGACTTCTTTCAACTGTTCCAGGCGTTGCAGGCGTTGCGCGGCGGCCATGGGATCGTCTCGCGAGTCGCTGACAGGTTCGGCATCCAGTTCGGCCTGCTGCTGGTGGACGGTGTGCCGCACCTTCTGTTTGCGCCAGTGATCGCGCAGCAGATTGCGCGCCATCTGGAACAGAAACGCCCGTGGCTGCTCGACCTGGGCCCGGTCGCGGTAGTCCAGCCATTGGGTGAAGACATCCTGGGTCATGTCTGCCGCGTCGCTGGCGTTGTCCGTGCGTTTACGCAGGAAATGCAGGATATCTGCATAAAACCCGCGAAAGGCATCGGCCGACAGCGGGTCGGGCTTGGGACGAGACATGGATATCCTTCTTGACGAAGCACGACGTGGAAAAGTCGTGAATGATATCGAGAATTATTGTCATTTGTCTCTATTGAAAATCCAAGGTTGGATGCGGACTAAATGTGGGAGCGGGCTTGCTCGCGAAGGCGGTGAGTCAGTCGACCTATTAATTGACTGACCCACCGCCTTCGCGAGCAAGCCCGCTGCCACATTTGGATTGCGTTTCAGCGCAACAGGGTCAGTAGCTCTTGCAACTGAACACGGCCTGCCTCAGCCAGCGGAAACACCGGCAGCCGTGGATCCCCCGACTCCAGGCCCGTCAGCCGCAAACCGGCCTTGATCGTCGCCGGCAAGCCACCTTTGAGGATGAAATCCAGCAACGGCAACTGGCGATAAAACAGCTCCCGCGCTTTCTCCAGGTCATTGGCCAAAACGGCTTCATACAAATCCAGGTTGAGCTGAGGAATCAGATTCGGCGCCGCCGTGCACCAACCTTTCGCACCCGCCGCAAACGCCTCCAGTGCCAGCGGATTGCAGCCGTTGTAGAACGGCACCTGGCCCTCGCTGCGCCGGTGCAATTGATGCATGCGCTGAATATCCCCGGTGCTTTCCTTGACCATGGTCACGTTGTCGACGCTGTTGACGATGCGCAGGATCAAGTCCACCGACATGTCGGTGCCACTGGTGGCCGGGTTGTTGTAGAGCATGATCGGCACGCCGATGCTGTCGCCAATGGCTGCATAGTGGGCGAGGATTTCCGCCTCGCTGAGTTTCCAGTACGAGGCCGGCAATACCATTACCACGTCCGCGCCGTGGGCCTCGGCAAACTGCGCACGACGCACGGCCTTGGCGGTGGTCAGGTCGGAGACGCTGACGATGGTCGGCACACGCTGGCCAACCTTCTGGATGCTGTAGGCGGCGACTTCATCCCACTCTGCATCACTGAGATAGGCGCCTTCGCCGGTGCTGCCCAACGGTGCGATAGCGTGCACGCCGCTGTCGATCAGGCGGTCGATCGAAAGGCCCAGGGCGTCGAGGTCAAGGCGCTGGCCGTCCGCGCTGAACGGGGTGATGGTGTAGCCGATAATGCCGTGAATAGAAGGGCTGGACATGCAAAAGTCTCCGGTCGAAAAAGGGGGTTCAGTTCAGGCAATCGGCGTGTTGGCGCAGGTTCTGCCGAGCGTAGTAGTTGAACGCGGCGCCGTGGCGCTTGGGCTTGGAAATCCAGTCATGGGCTTCACGGCCCAGTTCCGGCAGGATCGGCTTGATCGTGCCGGCGGCCATCGCCAGCAGCTGCAACTTGGCCGCGCGCTCGATCAACTGTGCGATCACACAGGCTTCCTCGATGCTCGCCCCAGTGGACAATTGGCCGTGGTGGGAAAGCAGAATCGCGCGTTTATCCCCCAGGGCAGCGGTGATGATTTCACCTTCTTCGTTGCCCACCGGCACCCCGGGCCAGGCTTCGAGGAATGCGCAATCTTCGTACAACGGGCAGAGGTCCATGTGGGACACCTGCAACGGCACTTCCAGCATCGACAACGCAGCGATGTGGGTCGGGTGAGTGTGGATGATGCAGTTCACGTCCGGGCGACCGCGGTACACCCAGCTGTGAAAACGGTTGGCCGGGTTGGGCATGCCATGGCCTTCCAGCACCTCCAGGTCTTCGTTGACCAGCAATAGGTTGCTGGCGGTGATCTCATCAAAACCCAGGCCCAGTTGTTGGGTGTAGTAGGTGCCAGGCGTCGGGCCGCGTGCGGTGATCTGCCCGGCGAGGCCGGAGTCGTGGCCGTTTTCGAACAGGATCCGGCAGGTCAACGCCAGCTTTTGCCGGTCGGTCCACGTATTATCCGCCAGGGTGTTTTGCATCTGGGTCAGCGCCTGCTTGACCAGTTGGTCTTTCGGGAGTGCTAATGTCTTGGCCATATCAGTGTCCTTGTTCGTCGCAAATGACACTAAAGAGACTATATGACACAAAGTGTCATTAGCAAGCATTCATCATCGCCTCTTTAATGGATTAACCGCTGCGCATGTCTATCCGTTTGAAAATATTGAGAAAAAAACTTGGTGTGACATTGGAGTCGCTCGCGGAAAAATCCGGGATGACCAAGAGTTACCTGTCGAAAGTCGAGCGGGGGTTGAATACGCCGTCGATTGCGGCGGCGCTGAAACTGGCCAAGGCGTTGAATGTGAAGGTCGAAGAATTGTTCAGCGAGGACAATGTCAGCCTCGACAGCTACAGCCTGGTGCGCAGCCACGAACGGCAGGCGTTGTCGGGCACCGATGCATCACCGGGTTACGCGGTGCTGGCGCATCAGGTCAGTGAGCGTAGTTTGTTGCCGTTCATCATTTACCCGCCGGCGGAGTTCACCGACAAGACCTTCAAGGAACATTTGGGGGAGGAGTTTTTGTTTGTGCATGAAGGTCAGGTTGAGGTGGATTTCATGAGTGAGCGGGTGGTGTTGAATCGGGGGGATGCTTTGCATTTCAATGCGCAGAAGCCGCATCGGATTCGGTCGGTGGGGGAGGTTCAGGCGCAGCTTTTGGTGGTGGTGCATAGTGCTGAGGGGTGATGGTGGGGGTGGGGGCATATCCGTTATTTGGGTGATGGCTTATATTGGTTCCGCTCTTACAGCGGCTCACTTTTGAACAGCGCAAAAGTAAGCAAAACGCTCTTGCCCCACCACTCGGCACCTCGCCTAGGCTCGGTGTGCCCTCACTCCGGCTTTGGACCGTGGGCCGCCGTC
>NZ_JACARK010001583.1:0-356 GCF_013386655.1 Pseudomonas sp. K5002
CCGAGCGCCGGATTGCCTCGGCCAATGCGCGCATAGGGGTGGCGAAAGCCGCCTGGTTCCCGGCCCTTACCCTGAGTGCCCAGGGAGGTTTCCAGAGTGATGAGTTCGCGCACTTGTTGAGCGCGCCCAACATTTTCTGGGCCATCGGCCCGTCGCTGGTGGGGACGATTTTTGACGGCGGCGCGCGCCAGGCCGGGGTGGACAGTGCCAAGGCGGCAACCGATGAAGCCGCGGCCAAGTATCGTGGTGTAGTGTTGACCGCGTTCGAGCAGGTGGAGAACAACCTCTCGATCATCTCCGGGCTCGACACCGCCCTGGTGGATCAGCGCGATGCGGCGGCAGCCGCGCAGTACGCC
>NZ_JACARK010001584.1:0-112 GCF_013386655.1 Pseudomonas sp. K5002
GGGGGGGGGGGGCGGGGGGGGGGGTCGACCCCGGGTCCCGCGCCTTGGCGGCCGCAGCCCCGCCGCGCCCCCACAGCTGCTACGCGGGCTAGAGGCTGTAGTAATAGCCGCG
>NZ_JACARK010001584.1:200-409 GCF_013386655.1 Pseudomonas sp. K5002
CAGGCTGCGGTCATACAGGGTCAGCTTGCGGCCCAGGGCGATTTGCGCCAGTTCCTGCTTGTCCAGCGGCTCGCCGGGCTGACGCAGCAAGGCTTCCAGCAGGCGGCTTTCGGACACGGTCAGGGCAAATTCCTGTTCATCGATAGTGACCACGCCACGCACCGGGCTGAAGCACAGGTCGCCCAGCTCCAGCTGAGTGGACACGGCGG
>NZ_JACARK010001585.1:0-217 GCF_013386655.1 Pseudomonas sp. K5002
CGGCCCATGAAACGCCCTACTCGGCGTTGGCCCTCGCGCAACTGGCCGAAGAAGCCGGCTTCCCGCCGGGCGTGTTCAACGTGGTGCTGGGCGAGCCACAGATGGCCATGCAAACCCTGGTGCAGGACACCCGCGTGCGCTCGGTAAGCTTCACCGGCTCGACCCGGGTCGGCAAGCTGGTACTGCAGGCGGCGGCCCAGGACGTGAAGAAGGTCTC
>NZ_JACARK010001585.1:267-568 GCF_013386655.1 Pseudomonas sp. K5002
GAACTGGGCGGCAACGCGCCATTTATTGTCTGCGCCGACGCCAACCTTGAGCTGGCAGTGAGAGTCGCGGTCGAGGCCAAGTTCCAGACCTCCGGCCAGGACTGCTGCGCGGCCAACCGGATCATGGTCGACCGTTCGATCTACTCCGAATTCCTCAGCCGCTTCGCTGCCGCCGTGCGTGAGTTGCGGGTCGGCCCGGCATTGGTCGACGGGCAAGAGCAAAGCGTCGACATCGGCCCGTTGATGCACCAGGCCGCCTTCGACGTCACCGCCGAACGCGTGGCCGACGCCCTGGAGCTGG
>NZ_JACARK010001586.1:0-576 GCF_013386655.1 Pseudomonas sp. K5002
GAACAGCGCCGGTATGGCGGCCACCGGCAAGCACTTCCCCGGCCACGGCTGGGCCGAAGCCGATTCCCACGTCGCCATTCCCAACGACGAGCGCAGCCTGGAACAGATTCGCGCCAATGACCTGGTGCCTTTCGCGCGCCTGAGCAAGCAACTGGCAGCCGTCATGCCGGCCCATGTGATTTATCCACAAGTGGACGCGCAACCGGCCGGGTTCTCCCGGCGCTGGTTGCAGGACATCCTGCGTGGCGAGTTGCAGTTCGACGGGGTGATCTTCAGTGACGACCTGTCGATGGCGGGGGCTCATGTGGTCGGTGATGCTGCCAGTCGTATTGAGGCGGCGTTGACTGCCGGTTGCGACATGGGCCTGGTGTGCAACGACCGCGCCGCCGCCGAGCTGGCCCTGAGTGCCGCCCAGCGCATGAAGGTCACTCCGTCGGCGCGTATCGCGCGGATGCGTGGTCAGGCGGTGGCGTCGACCGAGTACAAGCAGGATCCGCGTTGGTTGGCGGCGTTGGGTGCGCTGCGGGATGCTCAGTTGATCGACTGACAACTGCGGTGCGCCCTTCGCGAGCAAGC
>NZ_JACARK010001587.1:0-397 GCF_013386655.1 Pseudomonas sp. K5002
GGAACGGCTGATCCTTGATCAGGAAGCCCAGCGCCAGGCCCGCCAGCAAAGTGCGGCGCGGCTGATCGCCGAACTGCTGGTCGACTGCGCCGCCTGCCGCCGCAGCGTGGTCAGCGAAGCCGAGGTAGAACAGCAAGCCATCAGCGAACTGCGCAAAGCCGTGCGCCAGCGCGAACAGCGTTGCGTGGAAGCCTTGCTCAAGCTGTTCGGCTTCCGCCCGCAGGACGCCGCCGCCAGCGATTTACCGCTGCTGGACGGGCGCTGGGGCGATGACCTGTTCAACCCCGAGACCCTCAAGCAACTGGGCGTGCGGGTCGGTGGCGGTATCGCAGCCGGCGCGGCGGCCGGTGCAGGTGTGGATCTACTCGTAGGCGGCCTGACCCTCGGCGCCGCCGCC
>NZ_JACARK010001588.1:0-329 GCF_013386655.1 Pseudomonas sp. K5002
TGAGGGCCAGGCCGATGGCGTCGCCAATCGCGGTGTTTTTACCGGCGATGCCAATCCGTGCCTCATCCAGCCAGGTGCGCACGGTGCGCCGGTCAAAGGTCAGCGGCGCTTGCAGATAGGCCTGGCTGCCGAACAGGATCAATCCCACGCGATCACCTTCGCGGCCCTCCAGGAAATCTCCCAGCAGGTGCTTGACCAGGCTCAGGCGGCTGACGTCTTCGTCTTGCCATTGCATGTCGGGGAAGTCCATCGAGCCGGAAACGTCCACCGCCACCAGCAAGTCGCGGCCGCTGGCGGCAATCGGCAAGGGTTCGCCGAGCCATTACTGG
>NZ_JACARK010001589.1:0-664 GCF_013386655.1 Pseudomonas sp. K5002
AGGAACATCGCGGCGACGGCCCCCGCGCGTTTGTCGGGCGCCACCACACTCGCTGCCACGATGGAGCCGATGCCGAAGAATGCCCCGTGATTCAGCGATGTCACCAACCGGGCGACCATCAGGGTCTGGTAGTCGGTGGCCAGGGCGGACAGCAGATTACCCAGGGTGAAAATGGCCATCAGGCCCACCAGCAGATAACGGCGCGCCACCCTGGCTGTCGCGAGGGTCATGATCGGGGCGCCGATCAGCACGCCCATGGCATAGGCGCTGACCAGCAGCCCGGCGGCGGGAATGGAAACACCGAGGTCGGCGGCGATCCCGGGCAACATGCCCATGGGGGCAAACTCGGTGACCCCGATGCCGAAGGCGCCGATGGACAGTGCTACAAGGGGTGGGTTGATACGCATAGGTGACTCCTCATCTTTGTATCAAATGCTACAATCACGACTTTTCAGGCGGTAGCCCTCGGCAGGGCACTACAGCTTTGCGTGGAGATCACAAGTGGACATAGGCGGTCGGTCGGGGGAGATGGCGGTGTTCTCCATGGTCGCGGAGCAGGGCAGTCTCTCGGGGGCGGCTCGGGTGCTGGGCCTCACGCCGTCATCCATCAGCCGCATCATCACCCGCATCGAGGGGCGCATAGGCACCCGCCTGCTGCTGCGCA
>NZ_JACARK010001590.1:0-635 GCF_013386655.1 Pseudomonas sp. K5002
GTGGGCGGGAATGTCGTGGTCCTTGAGGTAACGCATCACCGCCGAGCCGGCCGCCATGGCCATCTGATTGCCACGGAAGGTCCCGGCATGGGCGCCCGGCAACCAGGTGTCGAGCCAGTCGCGATACACCACCACCGCCAGCGGCAGGCTGCCGCCGATGGCTTTGGACAGCACGACCACGTCCGGGACAATGCCGGCATGTTCGAAGGCAAACATCTTGCCGGTGCGACCAAAGCCGCTCTGGATTTCGTCGACAATCAACGCCACGCCAGCCTGCTCGGTAATGCGCCGCAGGCCGCGCAGCCAGTCGAGATCAGCCGGGATCACGCCGCCCTCGCCTTGCACCACCTCGACGATCACCGCCGCCGGCAGCAATACACCGGCCTCGGGATCGTTGAGCAGGTTTTCCAGATAATGCAGGTTGACCTTGACCCCTTCCGCGCCGCCCAGCCCGAACGGGCAACGGTAGTCGTACGGGAATGGCAGGAATTGCACGCCATTGCCGAGCAACGCGCCCAGTGGCTTCTTCGGCCCCAGGCTGCCCATCAGGCTCAGGGCGCCCTGGCTCATGCCGTGATAACCGCCCTGGAATGACAACACCGTGCTCCGCCCGGTGGCGGTGCGCACCAGTTTCA
>NZ_JACARK010000164.1:0-25715 GCF_013386655.1 Pseudomonas sp. K5002
TGGCAGTGGATGTTCCTGCTGCAAGGCGTGCCGACGGTGATCCTCGGCGCCCTCGCCTACTTCCTGCTCAGCGACAGCTTTGCCAACGCCAAGTGGCTCACGCCCCATGAGCGCGCGGTGCTGGAAGCCGACCAGGCGACCGACCTGGCCAACAAGCCGAAGACCACCAGCGACTCGCTGCTGGAAGTGTTCAAGAACCCGGCGATCTGGGCGTTCGGCCTGATCTACTTCTGCATCCAGAGCGGTGTGTACGCCATCAACTTCTGGCTGCCATCGATCATCAAGAACCTGGGCTTCAGCGATAACCTGGTGATTGGCTGGTTGAGTGCGATCCCGTACCTGCTGGCGGCGGTGTTCATGCTGCTGGTGGGCCGCTCTGCCGACTTGCGCAAGGAGCGTCGCTGGCACCTGGTGGTGCCGATGCTGATGGGCGCGATCGGGCTGGTGATTGCGGTGAACTTTGCAACCACGCCGGCCATTGCGATCCTCGGCCTGACCATCGCCACCATGGGTGCCCTCACCGGCCTGCCGATGTTCTGGCCGGTGCCAACCGCGATGCTCAGCGCAGGTGCGGCAGCGGGTGGTCTGGCGTTGATCAACTCCATGGGCCAGATGGCGGGGTTCCTCAGCCCGTATATCGTCGGGTTTGTGAAAGATGCCACCGGGTCTACGGACCTGGCGCTGTACCTGCTGGCGGCGGTGATCGTCGCGGGCAGTGTGTTGGCGTTGCGCATGACGCGCACACTCAAGGCTTGAATCAGCGCTGACCGGTGCCGCGATATCGAGGGCGGCGCCGGTCATCTATCTGCTCATATAAAGGCGTGTTTTTATAGGCAAACAACTGCCTGACAGCCGTATTAACCTCTACGCCCATTACAGGTAACAAATAGGCTACAACCTTTACCCAGCCTTTACTTTCGTACTCCATCATCCCGTCCGAAACCGCTGTCTGAAGCATATGCCCGGGGATATTATCAAGACCGGTTCGGTGCATACGTAGAGGACTTATCATGATCAGTCGACTCTCAAAAATGAAAGTAGCCATGTTGCTCATTGCCACCCTCGCCATCGCAGGGCAAGCAGAAGCCCGTGGAGGATATGGCTATGGCTGGGGTCACGGTTATGGGTACGGGCATGGCGGTGGTTGGGGCTGGGGTGGCCCGGCTTTGCTGGGTGCGGTTGTCGGCGGTCTCGTAGTGGGTTCGGTGGTCGCCAACTCCCAGCCTCCGGTCTATGTGCAGCAGCAACCGGTTTACGTGCAACCGCAGCCGGTGTACATCCAACAGCCGCCACCGGTCTATTACCAGGCGCCGCCTCCAGGCTATTACTACCCGCCACAACCGGTTCCGGTGCCACGTTATTAAGCACGGCCCTATTACTGATAATGCAGGTCCCGCCTGAAAGCGGGACCTTTTTTATTCAGCTGCCTTTAGAGTAATCCGCCGCCATCGACATCAATCACGCTACCGGTGATAAACCCGTTCTCCATCGCCAACACATACCCGGCAGCCACTTCTTCGGCCTGCCCCACGCGCCCCACCGGCAACGCCCCGCCCGCCTTGGCAAACATTGCCAGTCGCTGCTCATCGGACAACCCGGCATACGCCTCGGTGTCGATCACCCCCGGGCTGACCACATTGACCCGCCGTGGCGCCAGTTCCTTGGCCAGCTGCTTGCCCAGCGCTTCGGTCGCCGCATTGATGCCGGTCTTGATGAATTGCCCCGCAACCGTTTTGCGCCCCAACTGCCCCGACGTCAGGGTGATGCTGCCGCGCTCGGCGAGAAATGGCAGCGCCGACTGGATCGCCCGCAGCGAACCCCAGAGCTTCACGTTGAAGTTGTCTTGCGCCAGGTTCAGGTCGGTCTCGATCAACGCCTTGGCCTGCACCGCAGGCCCTGCGGTGTAGACCAGATGGTCAAACGGCCCCACGGTTTCGAACAAGCGCTGTAATGAGGCTGCGTCGGTCACGTCCACCTGCTCGCTACGCACCCCGTTCTCCACGGTTGAAGACAAGCGCCGCCCGGCCAGCACCACATGGGCACCGCGTGCCACGGCCTGCTTGGCCACCGCGGCACCAATGCCGCTGCTGCCGCCAATGACGATGATGGTTGTGCCGTTGAGGGGAGATGTCATGGGGAAATACCTGGCTGAGAAAATGAGCTTTCATCTTCCCAGCTTGGCAATCGTTGAAAAATCCCGGTAAAACAACAAGATCTTTAAAGGATTTTTACAAATGAGCTCAATCCTCGACCTTGAAGTGTTCGTGCGCACCGCCGACACCGGCAGCCTGTCGGCAGCCGCCCGCAGCCTCAGCCTGACCCCGGCCGCAGCGAGCATTGCCCTCAAGCGCCTGGAAACCCGCCTGGGCATCCGGCTGCTGGCGCGTTCCACCCGCAGCATGCGCCTGACCGAAGAAGGCCGGCGCTACCTCGACAGTGTGCGCGTGGCCCTGGAGGCGCTGTCGGAAGGCGAACAGGCGGTCAAGCAGCAAGGCCAGAGCCTGAGCGGGTTACTGCAATTGGCCGCGCCCTCGGATTTCGGGCGCAATGTGCTGCTGGGCTGGCTGGATGAGTTCAAGCTCGAACACCCGAACGTGCGCCTTCAGTTGCTGCTCAATGACAGCAATGCCGACCTGTTCCGCGAAACCGTCGACATCGCCCTGCGCTTCGGCGTACCACGGGACTCCAGCCTGGTCGCGTTGCCGGTGGTGCCCGACCACACGCGGGTGGCGTGCGCCAGCCCCGACTACCTCGCGCGCCACGGTACGCCACGCCTCCCCCAGGACCTGGCACAACACAGCACGCTGCGCTATATGCGCCAGGGTCGGGCGAACAACACCTGGTACTTTCGCCAGGGCGAGGTGCTGCAGGAAGTCGAGGTCGGCGGCGACTACCTCAGTGATGACGGCGAGATCGTGCGGCGCTGGGCATTGGCCGGGCACGGCATCGCCTATAAAGCGCGGCTGGATGTAGCGCGCGATATCAAGGCCGGGCGCCTGGTGCCGTTGCTCACCGATTGGCAAGGCGAACCGACCCCGTTCAATCTGATGTGTCCCCATCGGTTGCAGGTGTCGAAGCGGGTCAAGGTACTGCACCGCTTCCTGCAACTGCGCTGCGCCGAACTATTACCGCAATAACCGTCGCGGGGCTTGTTCCAGAGCCTTGCTCTCTGGTATTGGATAGGGCCTGTCTCCCCCTTTTGAGGTGTTCACGATGATTTACCGCACACTGGGCCAGTCCGGGTTGAAGGTCAGCGCACTGACCCTGGGCAGCATGATGTTTGGCGAGCAGACCAACACCGAGGACTCGCTGCGCATCATCGACAAGGCCTGGGATCAAGGCATCAACTTTATCGACACCGCCGACGTCTACACCGGCGGGCGCTCCGAGGAAATCGTCGGCGAAGCCATCGCCCGCCAGCGCCAGGATTGGGTGCTGGCCTCGAAGGTCGGCATCGGCCCGGCGGATGGCCTGCCGAACCGCAGCGGCCTGAGTCGCAAGCGGATTTTCAATGCGCTGGAAGCCAGCCTGACGCGCCTCGACACCGATTACCTGGATATCTATTACCTGCACCGCGAAGACCACAACACGCCACTGGAAGTCACGATTTCAGCGATTGGCGACTTGATCCGCGAGGGCAAGATCCGCCACTGGGGCCTGTCCAACTACCGCGGCTGGCGGATCGCTGAAGTGATCCGCGTGGCCGAGCGCCTCGGGGTGGACAAACCGATCATCAGCCAGCCGCTGTACAACATCGTCAACCGCCAGGCCGAGGTGGAGCAGATCACCGCCGCCGCCGCGTATGGCCTGGGCGTGGTGCCTTACAGCCCGCTGGCCCGTGGCGTGCTCAGCGGCAAATATGCGCCGGACGTAACGCCTGAAGCCGGCAGCCGTGCCGGGCGCCAGGACAAGCGCATCCTGGAAACCGAATGGCGCGTTGAATCCCTGCGCATCGCCCAGCAGATCCAGCAATACACCCAGGGCCGTGGCGTGGGGATTGTCGAGTTCGCGATTGCCTGGGTCCTGAACAACTCGGCGGTCAGTTCGGCGATTGTCGGGCCGCGCACCGAGGCGCAGTGGGATGCCTACACCGGCGCGCTGGAGGTGAAGATCACGGCGGAGGACGAAGCATTCATCGACTCGCTGGTCACGCCAGGGCATGCGTCGACGCCAGGGTTCAATGATGTGAGCCACTTTGTGTCGGGGCGAGTTGCCCGGCCATAAGTCCCTTTTATGGGGGGACCTGAGAAATCCTCCCATAAACCGCTCAAAAACAGAGCAAACATCTCACCTCAAAAGCACTATATTCCCTCCCTGAAATCCCCCCTTCTTTTGTATCAATCGGCTTTCGTGAGGACAGTGTGTCTAAAGGTGTTGTGTTATCGGTCTTGGCCTCGGTGTTGTTTGCCGTGATGTATTACTTCACGTCGCTGCTTACGCCCTTGAGCGGCCTGGAGATCTTCGGCTGGCGCATGTTGTTGACGGTGCCCTGCATGACCGTGTTCATGATTGTCAGCGGCGAGTGGCGACGGGTGTGGGAACTGGTTCGGCTGGTTGCGGCCAAACCCGCGCTGATCGGCGGGGTCGTGGTGTCTTCGGCCCTGCTGGGGGTGCAGTTGTGGCTGTTCATGTGGGCGCCGCTCAACGGTCGCAGCCTGGATGTATCGTTGGGCTATTTCCTGCTGCCATTGACGATGGTGCTGACCGGTCGGCTGGTGTATGGCGAACAATTGTCACGCCTGCAAAAGATTGCGGTGTTCTTCGCCGGTGCTGGTGTGCTGAACGAGTTGTATCAGGTGGGCGGATTCTCCTGGGCAACCCTGGTAGTGATCATCGGCTACCCGGTTTACTTCGTACTGCGCAAACGCCTGAAGACCGACCACCTCGGCGGGCTGTGGCTCGATATGGCGCTGATGTTGCCGGTGGCACTGTGGTTCGTGCAAAGCGGCGAACAGGGTTTTGCCGTGCTCGACGCCCACAAGGGCTTGTACGCCTTGATCCCGATGTTGGGCTTGATCAGTGCGTCGGCGCTGGTGTGCTACGTCGTCGCCAGCCGCTTGTTGGCCTTCAGCCTGTTCGGGCTGCTCAGCTATGTAGAACCGGTGCTGCTGCTCGGCGTGGCCTTGTTGTTGGGCGAAAGCATCAAGGCGGGGGAATGGCTGACGTATCTTCCGATCTGGCTCGCGGTGATGGTGCTGGTGTTTGAAGGCTTCAAGCATTTGGTGCGTCAGCAGAAGGCCTGACAGCGCTTTTTTTTGCTGCCATTTCGAGCATTACAGCCGTTTGCGACAACCCCCCTCGGATGGCCCCGTAATACGGAATCCTGCCTTGGATTTCGTCGCCTATTTGCGTCAGTGCGGCGTCCATTTGCGCCTTTTCAACGCCAAACAGCTTACCGAGCCGGTTGTCCTGGTTGAGTTCAAGCAAGGTGCCGGTGACGGGGTTTTTGACGATTTTTTCGATGGACTGCGCCACATCCTCAGGCACGCCCAGTGCGATCAAGGCCGTCCCAATGCCTGAACCCGGATTCTTCAGTTGGCGGATGAACTCGTCGAACAGCCCCCATAAATCGTTGGCACCCACATTATCCAGGCTGACACTGACGACCGTTTTCAAGTATTGCTCTCGCGAAACAGGCGACAGCGGCTGGTCATTGTTCAGGCCGTTTTTCACAAAGTAGAAGTTGCCCTTGTTACCTCCTCCATGGAAGTTGCCGTAGGCATCGTACTGATAGAGTACGGTTTCTCCGTCCGAACGTGTGCCTGCGAAAGTCACCCGGCCATCACGGGTCTCAACTTTCAGGTAGGTCCCCGTCAGCCCGTTGACCGGTACCGGCGGGACGCTTGTGTGCTTGTCCAGGCGATTGAAAATATCGCCCTTTTCGTAGCCAAAAGGCCCGACCACGGCATTGATATCGCCTGCTGCGAAGCGCGTCATCGTGTCTTTTACCCGCTTTGTCTGATCGGCAGGTGCATTGCGGGAAAAATGCCCGGCAAATACATCCAACTTGTCAGGGTCGGTGGCGACCTCTTTGAGCCAGGCGTTCATTTCTCCAAGGTTATTGAATTCGAAGAACGAATTGCCCTCAACGTCAGGAATATACAACAGGACATTCGTTCCGGTTTCAGAGGCGGGTACGCGTTTGACCACCAGAATGTCGCTCGACTGGATCCCGTCCACCGCGAACGTGCAGACCTGCGCGCCGACGGTTGATGAGGTACCCGGGGCCAATACGGCATTGGCCAGTTCGACGCCTGCGGCGGTCAGCTCGCCCTGCGCACTGCTCCATTCCACGTTCGAGGAAAACGTCACGCGGGCGACAGTGGCAGGACTTAATGGGGAGGGAACAGTTGGGGCCAAGGGACTGATGGCCGGTTCGTCGTTGACGGCTGCTGCCTGATTCAAACCTGGAGGTGGACTACCGGTGTGCGCAATGACTGTCATACATGAACCTCAACTGGGCATATGACACTGAGTAACGCTGGCAGTGAATTCCGTTCCTGGCCGCTAGCAACCGCCTGTGTCCCGATGTTTCTGCCGGGCAACAAAAAGCCCGGCCGGGTGCAATCCCGGTCGGGCTTTTTTGTGTGTCGCCCAGGCGATCAGTCAGCGGTCAACACACCACGACGCACTTGGTCGCGCTCGATGGATTCGAACAGTGCCTTGAAGTTGCCTTCACCAAAGCCGTCGTCACCCTTACGCTGGATGAACTCGAAGAACACCGGGCCCATCAGGGTTTCCGAGAAGATCTGCAGCAGCAGGCGCTTGTCCCCCGCCACTGACGAGCCGTCCAGCAGGATGCCCCGTGCCTGCAGTTGATCCACCGGCTCGCCGTGGTTCGGCAGGCGGCCTTCGAGCATCTCATAATAGGTGTCTGGCGGCGCGGTCATGAAGCGCATGCCGATCTTCTTCAACGCATCCCAGGTCTTGACCAGGTCATCGGTGAGGAAGGCAACGTGCTGGATGCCCTCGCCGTTGAACTGCATCAGGAACTCTTCGATCTGCCCGGCACCCTTGGACGACTCTTCGTTCAGCGGGATGCGGATCATGCCGTCCGGGGCGCTCATGGCCTTGGAGGTCAGGCCGGTGTATTCGCCCTTGATGTCGAAATAGCGCGCCTCACGGAAATTGAACAGCTTCTCGTAGAAGTTCGCCCAGTAGGCCATGCGGCCGCGGTACACGTTGTGGGTCAAGTGGTCGATGACCTTGAGGCCCGCGCCCACCGGGTTGCGCTCGACACCTTCGAGGTACACGAAGTCAATGTCATAGATCGAGCTGCCTTCACCAAAGCGGTCGATCAGGTACAGCGGCGCGCCGCCAATGCCCTTGATCGCCGGCAGGTTCAGCTCCATCGGGCCGGTTTCGATATGGATAGGCTGGGCGCCCAGTTCCAGGGCCCGGTTGTAGGCCTGTTGCGAGTCCTTGACGCGAAACGCCATGCCGCACACCGACGGGCCGTGCTCGGCCGCAAAGTAGGAGGCGATGCTGTTGGGTTCGTTGTTGAGGATCAGGTTGATCTCGCCCTGCCGGTACAGGTGTACGTTCTTGGAACGGTGGGTCGCGACCTTGGTGAAGCCCATGATCTCGAAGATCGGCTCCAGGGTGCCCGGGGTTGGCGATGCGAATTCGATGAACTCAAAGCCCATCAGGCCCATTGGGTTTTCGTACAGGTCTGCCATTTTCGGTGCCTCATCATCATTCTTGTAATTAACAAATGTTTATTTGCGAGCAAGGATGAGGTCAGCGGGTGGCGCACAGGAGATACCCCGCACGCTGCGGGCGAGGAAGTCACCAAAGATGAGGGGGGACCCGAGTAGCTTCATGGTTACATCAGTCTCTGACGGGCGAGGCTTGCGTTAGCGCAAGTCCTTATTCTTGTATGCGTAAATCGATTCTACACAGCGTAAACAGATTTGTCCGTACTCTTATCAAATCCCCATTGCCCTGGCCCGCGCAAGGGGTTTGTTGCACAGATAGATGCCCAGCAGAATGACCGCCCCACCCAGCAGCATCGGCACGGTCAGTTGCTCGCCAAGCAGCAATGCGCCGCAGATCACTGCCGTGAGCGGATTGAGGGCGATAAATACACCCGCACGGGTGGCGCCGATGCGGCGCAGGCCATCGTAGTAGCCGATGTAGGCCAGTGCCGAGCCCAGCACGCCCAGGTACAGCAAACTCATCAGTTGGGGCAGATCAATCCGGCCCAATGCGGCCACCGTTAGTCGACCCGTCACCAGCGTGGTGATCGTCAGCATCAGCGTGCCCAGCAGGATCGACCAGGTCACGGTTTGCAATGGCCCCAGGCGCTGGTTGAGACCCCGGGAAAACAGCGAGTACACGCCCCACCCCACCACGCAGCCGAAAATCAGCAAGTCGCCGACCCACGCATCTGCCGTGCCCTGCAGCAACTGCGGGTTGCGACTGACGATCACCAGCCCTGCGCCACCCAGGCACAGCGCGATCCCCACCAGCTTGAAGCAGCCCAGGCGTTCCTTGAGCAGCAGCCACGAGGCCAGGCCAATCACTGCCGGGTTCAGCGCCACGATCAACGACGCCCGGGAAGCATTGATGTAATGCAGGCCGTAGAAAAAACACAGGTTGTAGAAAAAGATCCCGAAAAAGCCCAGCACCATCAATTGCACCCATTGCGCGGTGGTCGGACGCACCAGGCGAATACGCGCGGCGCCCAGGAAGGCCAGCAGCGCCAGGCTGGCCAGTGCAAAGCGCACGGTCGCCGCCAACAGTGGGTCCAGGCCTGCCGCCAGATAGCGCCCGGCAACGAAGGTGCCGCCCCAGATCATGGTCACGGCCGCCAGCTTCAGATACGTCAGACGGTCAGGGCTCGGGTTCATCAGATTTCTACTCACAAGACACGGGATTGGCTTATTGTTTGGCTAATCCCCGATCATCGTAAAATGAGTAAATACTCATGACCCTTACCCAACTGGAAATCTTTTCCCTGGTGGCCGAACTGCAAGGTTTCACCAGCGCCGCCAATCGCCTGGGCATCAGCCAATCGGCGGTGTCCCATGCGATCAAATCCCTGGAGCAGGAACTGGGTGTGGAGTTGATCCGACGTCATCAGTCCCAGGTCGAACTCAGCGATATCGGCCAACAACTGCTGTTGCGCGCCCGGGCCATGCTCGGGTTGGCCAACACGCTGCAACAGGAAGCCGCCGATGCCCGCGGGATGAAGCGCGGCACGCTGCGCATCGGCTCGTTCGGGCCGACCTCATCGATTCGCCTGTTGCCCGCGATCCTGCAGTATTTTCGCGAGCAGCATCCGGGCATCGAGGTGCATGTCGACGAAGGCCCCGATCGCCAGGTGACGCAGTGGCTGGAAGAGCGGCGCGTCGACGTTGGGTTTGTGGTGCTGCCTGAAGAGCGCTTCGATACGTTCCCGTTGATTGAGGACCAACTGGTCGCGCTGCTGCCCTTGGGGCATCACTTGGGCGCGCAGCCAAGTGTCAGCCTGAAAGCGCTGTGTGGTGAACCTTTTATCCTGACCCAGGCTGGTTCGGCCGAACTGGTCTCAAGGCTGTTCGTCGGTGCAGGGTTGCAGCCGGATGTGCGTTACCGCTGCTCACAGCTGCTCAGCACCCTGGACACCGTGCGCCGGGGCGACGGCGTGACCATTGTCGCCGAGTTGTCGCTGCCTGAATCCACGCAGGCGGATTACCTGATCAAACCGCTCAAGCCTGCCGTCAAACGCCAGGTGGGGCTGGCGGTACTGGACCGTCGGCAGTCCTCACCGGCAACCCTGGCATTTATTCAACTGGCCACACGGTTGAAGCTTTATTGAACATGCACAGACGCCTGCCGCCATCTATCATGGCCAATACCGATACGCTTTGTTGGAAGGCCACCGAGGTTGTCCCGACCGCATTTGAGCGTCCTATTGCCCTCTCCCGCTACAGGCTGCGCAAATGCCACTGACCGTCAAAGGCCCCCGAAAGGCCTCCACTCGCCACCTGATCACCCTGCTCAGTGGCGCGCTGCCCATTTTGCTGGGTGTGCTTATCCTGTATTGGCAAGCCGGGCGCACCCTCGAGCACAGCACCGCGCAAACCGCCCAGGAGGCCGTGCGCCAGTTTGACCTGATGCTCGACAACACCGCCCTCGCCGCCCAGGACCTGCTGCCACTGGCCGGCCATGAATGTGATAACCCGACTCAACTGAAGCTGCGGGAACAGGTCACCCGCCGGCCGTTCGTGCGCGCCACCACCTTGTCCTGGCAGCGCAACATCTATTGCAGCTCGTTGTTTGGTGGCAACTACCAGTCACCGGTCAACCCTGAGGACTACGTCGGCGGCCGTCTCTGGCTGATGAAAGGCAACCCGGTGACACCCGACACCGCATTGCTTGTTTATCGCCTCACCGAGGGAGACCGGGGGGCCTTTGCCTCCATCGATGGCTACCACCTGACAAACGCCTTGCGCCTGATCAGCCGATATACCGACCTGGTGTTGCAGGTGGGGCCTAACTGGCTGGCGGCGGATGGCAAGGTGCACAGCACAACGCTGCCGACATTTTCCGTCGCGCATCATCATCTCGACTCCACACGGTATACCTACAGCGTGGAAGCCGGGATGCCGGAGGGTGAAACCTGGCGCTACATGCAGGCGCGGTATCCTGCACTGTTCGTTCTGGTGGTGTTTTTCGGCGTGCTGGCAGGCATCCTCGCCCACTGGCTGCAAAAGCGCTCATCGGCACCGACCCTGGAACTGCAACGGGCCCTGGGCGCCAATGAATTTGTGCCCTATTACCAGCCAGTGGTGCGTGGCGACAACATCCGGCAGTGGGCCGGCTGTGAAGTGCTGATGCGCTGGAATCATCCCAGGGAAGGCCTGGTGCGCCCGGACCTGTTCATTCCCCTGGCCGAGCATTCGGGCCTGATCGTACCGATGACCCGCGCCCTGATGCGCCAGACCGCCGCACAGTTGGCGCCCCACACCGCGCAGTTTGCCGACAATTTTCACGTGGGCATCAACATTACCGCTCGCCATTGTCACGACCTGGAGCTGGTGGAGGACTGCCGGGAGTTCCTCGCTGCCTTCCCGCCGGGCAAGGTGATCCTGGTCCTGGAGTTGACCGAGCGCGAGTTGATCGAACCCACGGATATCACCCGCCAGCTGTTCCAGGCGCTGCATGAAATGGGGGTAATGATCGCGATCGACGACTTTGGCACCGGCCACTCCAGCCTGGGTTATTTGCGCAACTTCAATGTCGATTACTTGAAGATAGATCAAAGCTTCGTGGCAATGATCGGTGTTGATGCACTCTCGCGGCATATACTCGACAGCATCATTGAACTGTCTGCCAAGCTGGACCTGGGCATCGTTGCCGAAGGCGTCGAAACACAAGAACAATGCGACTATCTGGCGGCCCAAGGCGTTGATTTCTTGCAAGGCTACCTGTTTGGCAAGCCTGTACCTTGCGACGAGTTCATTAGATTCCTGAACAGCCATTGAATAGCCAGCCACTTCAACGGAAATATTGTTATTTATACAAAAGACATGATTTACTCATGACTGATTAACTACTACAATTTTTCCTGCCTGTGCTGAATTGGCAGGAAGGCCACTTTCATTGAGTCGCCTTAAGGCTCTTGGCTTATCGCTTTGTTTGCAGTAGATATCAGCCAAATACACTATTGGAGTATAGATTTTGTCCAGACTCGCCGAATTTCGCGCAGCAGAAAAAGCCCTTCAAGAGCAGCTTGCCCAGCTGGAATCCCTGAAGAACGATGCTGGTTTGAAGAAAGAAATCGAATTCGAAGAAAAGCTGCAAGGGCTGATGAAGACCTACGGCAAAAGCCTGCGCGACATCATCTCCATCCTGGATCCTAACCCGGGCAAGTCCGGCGCTTCCGTCGCTGCCGCACCCAAACAGCGCCGTGCCCGCGTCGTCAAGGTTTACCACAACCCGCACACGGGTGAACTGATCGAAACCAAGGGCGGCAACCATCGCGGCCTGAAGGCGTGGAAAGAACAGTACGGCGCAGCCACAGTAGACTCCTGGCTTCGCGGCTAATGCTTTGCGGCTAGTACAAACGCACTAAGAAAAGCCCTGCACATGCAGGGCTTTTTTGTTTACAGCCATCGATAGTGAAACAAATCAGGACGCTGGCACTTTCAAAAACGAACTTTAAAAAACATTTCACTTTGTTCAAATCGACTTATTTGTCGCGATGCCTACAACGCTCAAAGTTTAAGGCTGTCACGCACCGAACTGACTTCATCCTTGCTTGATTCGTAAGCGTCGGCCTGGCCTGCGTATGAAAAAACATAGGCCTTATCGGTATCGACAGCCCCCACCAACGTTTGCGACAGCACATGCCGACCGTTCTCGGTGATTACACAGGTAGTTTCCAATGCCTCAAGCCGGCTCAATGTTGTGGGGTGCATCTTGGTGCACACACTTTGATAACCACCCTGGGCAAAGTCCTTCTGGATGGATTTGCGCATTTCCAGCAGCACGCCTTGCAGGTTGACCGTATGCCCCGCTTCGATTGGCGTGCCCGTCAACTCCATGACCATCAAGGTCGCGCCATTCTCATCATTCTTTATGGCCCGCTGGCGGGACACCGCCGACGGTTGTGCCGGGGCCTGGTCGTCGGGCGCCACTTCCTCTACCTGCCAGCCGCTGGGCCAATGAATTTCCGGGTCAGCCGCCCATGCAGCGGTGCTGCCCAGCAACAGGCCCAGGGTACTCAACAACGGTGCGCGAAATCCGGTCATTACGAAAAACACTCAAGGTTCAAGCGACAAAGTTTGGGCCCCTGCACCCGCTGGCCGCAAGGGTTGCGTGACCTTTTTCATTTGGCGCAACCGGCAGGGCTGCGTATCATGGACCGGCTGCACGGATGCCAGCCGCAAGCCAAGGGATGCTCCAACCGGAGCCACGTTTGCCCCATTTTTCTCTGGAGGGCCCATGAGCCTGCACGAACTGAACACTTTCCCGGGCGTCACCGCCCAGCCTGACGCCGCCACCACGAACTTCGTATTCAACCACACCATGCTGCGGGTCAAGGACATCACCAAGTCGCTGGATTTCTACACCCGCGTACTGGGTTTTTCCCTGGTTGAAAAACGTGACTTCCCGGAAGCCGAATTCAGCCTGTACTTCCTGGCCCTGGTCGACAAGGCCCAGATCCCGGCCGACGCTGCCGCCCGCACCCAGTGGATGAAGTCGATCCCGGGCATCCTCGAACTGACCCACAACCACGGCACCGAAAACGACGCGGACTTTGCCTACCACAACGGCAACACCGACCCGCGTGGCTTTGGCCATATCTGCATCTCGGTGCCGGACATCGTTGCTGCCTGCACGCGCTTTGAAGAACTGGGCTGCGACTTCCAGAAGCGCCTGAGTGACGGCCGCATGAAAAGCCTGGCATTCGTGAAAGACCCGGATGCGTACTGGGTTGAAATCATTCAGCCAACGCCGCTGTAAGGTTCCGCCGGCAATAAAAAACCCCATGATCACTCATGGGGTTTTTCATTTCCGGGCCGGAATTTACGCCGGGGCGGAAGTGCGGATCAGGTGATCGAAAGCACTCAGGGAAGCCTTGGCGCCCTCGCCTACTGCAATCACGATCTGCTTGTACGGCACAGTCGTTACGTCGCCGGCGGCAAAAACGCCTGGCAGCGAAGTCTCACCACGTGCATCGACGATGATCTCGCCACGTGGAGTCAACTCCACAGTGCCTTTGAGCCAGTCGGTGTTGGGCAGCAAACCGATCTGTACAAAGATGCCTTCCAGGTCGATAGTCTTGAATTCGCCACTGTCGCGATCCTTGTAGGCCAGGCCGGTAACTTTCTGGCCATCACCCTTGACCTCACTGGTCAGCGCGCTGGTAATCACGTCAACGTTCGGCAGGCTGTACAGCTTGCGCTGCAACACGGCGTCGGCGCGCAACTTGCTGTCAAACTCAAGCAAGGTCACGTGGCTGACGATACCGGCCAGGTCGATGGCTGCTTCAACGCCGGAGTTACCGCCGCCGATCACCGCCACGCGCTTGCCCTTGAACAGCGGGCCGTCGCAGTGCGGGCAGAAGCACACGCCCTTGGCCTTGTATTCCTGCTCACCCGGTACACCCATTTCGCGCCAGCGGGCACCGGTGGCCAGGATCACGGTCTTGGACTTGAGGGTCGCACCGCTTTCGAAACGGATTTCGTGCAGCTCACCGTTGTTTTTCGCCGGGATCAGCGCAGTAGCACGCTGCAGGTTCATGATGTCCACGTCGTACTGACGCACGTGGGCCTCCAGGGCGCTGGCGAGTTTCGGCCCTTCGGTTTCCTGTACCGAGATAAAGTTCTCGATCGACATGGTGTCCAGCACCTGCCCGCCGAAGCGCTCGGCTGCAACACCGGTACGGATGCCTTTACGTGCAGCGTAGATAGCCGCTGCCGAACCCGCTGGGCCACCGCCGACGACAAGTACGTCGAACGCATCTTTGGCGCTGATTTTCTCGGCGGCTTTTTCGATACCGCTGGTGTCGAGCTTGGCGAGGATTTCTTCCAGGCCCATGCGGCCCTGGCCGAAGTTCACACCATTCAAGTAAACGCTGGGCACGGCCATGATCTGACGATCATCGACTTCTGCCTGGAACAGCGCACCGTCGATGGCGACGTGGCGGATGTTCGGGTTCAGTACTGCCATCAGGTTCAGCGCCTGGACCACGTCCGGGCAGTTCTGGCACGACAGCGAGAAGTAAGTCTCGAAGCTGAACTCGCCTTTAAGGGCGCGAATCTGTTCAATCACTTCGACACTGGCCTTCGAGGGGTGGCCGCCGACTTGCAGCAGCGCCAACACCAGCGAAGTGAATTCATGGCCCATTGGGATGCCGGCAAAACGCAGGCTGATATCGGCACCCGGGCGGTTGATGGAGAACGATGGCTTGCGCGCATCATTGCCATCGCTTTTCAGGGTAATCAGCGTCGAAAGGCTGGCTACATCCTGCAAGAGGGCAAGCATTTCCTGGGATTTCGCACCGTCATCGAGGGAGGCGACGATCTCGATCGGCTGGGTGACCCGTTCCAGGTATGACTTCAACTGAGCTTTAAGATTGGCGTCCAACATACGGGCGATTTCCTATTAATTCGGTTTATTGCAGACAAAAAAACGCCCGAGCGAATCTCGCCCGGGCATTTCGAGGGCGGATGCAGCTTACTTAGGTGCGGTAACCCGCCCTTGGCATTTCACAGACTTAGATCTTGCCGACCAGGTCCAGGGACGGAGCCAGGGTGGCCTCGCCTTCTTTCCACTTGGCTGGGCAGACTTCGCCCGGGTGAGCAGCAACGTACTGGGCCGCCTTGATTTTGCGCAGCAGCTCGGAAGCGTCACGGCCAACGCCGCCATCGTTCAGTTCAACGATTTTGATCTGGCCTTCAGGGTTGATCACGAAGGTGCCACGGTCTGCCAGGCCAGCTTCTTCGATTAGCACGTCGAAGTTGCGGGAGATGGTCAGGGTCGGGTCGCCGATCATGGTGTACTGGATTTTGCCGATGGCTGGCGAGGTGTTGTGCCAGGCAGCGTGGGCAAAGTGGGTGTCGGTGGAAACGCTGTAGATTTCGACGCCCAGTTTCTGGAATTCGGCGTAGTTGTCAGCCAGGTCTTCCAGTTCGGTTGGGCAGACGAAGGTGAAGTCGGCTGGGTAGAAGAACACGACAGACCATTTGCCTTTCAGGTCAGCATCAGTCACGTCTACGAAGTTGCCGTTTTTGTAGGCGGTAGCTTTGAACGGTTTTACTTGGCTGTTGATGATAGGCATCGTTGACTCTCCGTCAGGTTTGTAGAAGGGCTTAGTAAGTTGATGAGGTGAATCCTACCCACTCTCCCGGCCGATGGCTCATTGGCAAACCTGATGCTGACGATTGGTTTTCACTATCAAGAGACTGTATTAATAGAAGAAACCTTGAATCACTCGAGGGATGCTCGGGTCATGCCGAGAAAGGGCGTCGCTTCAACATAGCGCATGGCCGATTTCATGTCTTTCCAGCCGACGTAAGTCATCAACGACTTCAAGTCCCAGCCACTGCGATGAGCCCAGGTAGCGAAGCCCCGGCGCAGGGAGTGGCTGGTGTACTGATCGGCCGCAATCCCGGCGCGCTCCAGCGCCTGGCGCAATAGCGGGATCACGCTGTTGGCGTGCAAGCCCTCCTCGCCCAGGTTGCCCCAGCGATCAATGCCGCGAAACACCGGGCCGCGTACCAGCGCTGAAGCGCTGAGCCATTCGCCGTAGGCTTGCACCGGGCACAGCCGCAGCAGCGCCGGCGTCTGGTAGGTGCGGCCGATATTTTCCCGATCACTTTTGCTGCGCGGTAGATACAGGGTGATGCCCGAACCGGGCACCGCCTGCACGTGCTCGATATTCAGCCGGCACAACTCATCGCTGCGAAAGCCACGCCAGAAACCCAGCAGGATCAACGCTGCGTCACGCTTGGCCCGCAGCCATCGGGGATGGTCTTCTGCGCCTCGGGCGTCGTGGCCTTCCTGTTCGAGGAACTGGATGACCTGCTCCAGGTGCTGCAGCTGTAATGGCTCCGCCTGTTTTTCCTGAGCCGGGTGCAGGGCGCGAATGCCTTTCAGGACTTTGCGCACCACTGGCGCCTTGGTCGGATCAGGAAACCCCTGGCTGGTGTGCCACTGGGCCAGCGCCGATAAACGCAGCTTCAACGTGTTGACCGACAGCACGCCCGCATGCGCCACCAGATAGCGCGCCACGCTGTCGCTGGTCGCCGGCAGGAATCCACCCCAATTCA
This sequence comes from Pseudomonas sp. K5002, assembly GCF_013386655.1. Taxonomy (NCBI): domain Bacteria; kingdom Pseudomonadati; phylum Pseudomonadota; class Gammaproteobacteria; order Pseudomonadales; family Pseudomonadaceae; genus Pseudomonas; species Pseudomonas sp. K5002. The sequence goes on from NZ_JACARK010000164.1 coordinate 16,767, forward strand.
CCTCGAAATGCTCGATTGCCGCTCGATAGCTGCGGCGGGTGTTATCGCGGGTGGCCGCATTCAGATAACGGTCCAGCTCACTCATGCCTGTACTGCCATTGGCTGTTGTCCATTTCAAAACCTCTATCACACGGGATAATACGCCAATATCCCATCTGATAAATCATCAATTTCGGCTTTAAAACAATCGTGATATAGTACGTATATACATACTACGTACCACAGTACCAAATCGACGGAGACTCCATGGCTCGCGGCGGCATCAATAAAGCAGTAGTTCAAACGGCACGCCTGGCGATCCTTGCCCGTGGCGAAAACCCGAGCATCGATGCAGTACGCATCGAGATGGGCAATACCGGCTCGAAAACCACGATTCACCGCTATCTGAAGGAGCTGGACGAAAGCGAAACCCGCCAGACCATCACCGAAGCGCCCATTGACGACGAATTGGGTGAACTGGTGGCGCGACTGGCCCAGCGCTTGAAGGAGAAGGCCCAGGAGCCTATCGACCTGGCCCTGGCGCAGTTCCAGCAACAGAAAACCGCCCTGCTCGCCCAGGTTGATGAGCTGGAAGCGGCCCACTCCCAGCTCAAGCAGCAGTTCGATATCCAGTCCGCCGCCCTGGCCGATGAAAGCGCGGCCTTGCAAAGCACTCGCTCCAGCCTGCAAACCGAGCAAACCCGCAACGCCGGGCTGAGCCAGGCGTGCAGCGATTACGAGTTGCGGATCAACGACAAGGACGAGCAGATTCGCTCACTGGAAGAGAAGCACCTGCATGCCCGGGACGCCCTGGAGCATTACCGCAATGCGATCAAGGACCAGCGTGAGCAGGAACAGCGTCGCCATGAAGGCCAGTTGCAGCAGGTCCAGGCAGAGCTGCGCCAGGCCCAGCAGAGCGCGATGGTGCGCCAGGATGAAATCACTCAGTTGCACCGCGATAACGAGCGCCTGCTGATCGAGCATCGGGTGACCGTGAAGGAATTGAGCGCACTGCAGGAACAGGCTCGCCAGGACCGCGAACAGCAGCGTCAATTGAGCGAGCAAGTGAGCGTGATCGACAGCGAGCGTACCCTGTTGCAGGAACGCTTGCGGGTTGCCCAACTGGAGAATCAGGCGCGCCAGGAAGCGCTGGCCGAGCATCAGAAGGCCAACAAAACCCTGGAACTGGACCTGGTCAAGGCCCAGGCCAGTATTGATGCGCTGCGCCTGGCAGCCGTCGTTGCGACGGTGCCGGAAGCAACTACCGAGGGCTGATTACTGCGCCACTGGCGTGCGCATGGTGACGAACTCTTCCGCCGCCGTTGGGTGCACGCCGATGGTTTCATCGAAATGCTGCTTGGTCGCGCCCGCCTTGAGCGCGATCGCCAGGCCCTGCACGATCTCGCCAGCGTCGGGGCCGACCATGTGGCAACCCAGGACCTTGTCGGTCTCGGCGTCGACTACCAGCTTCATCAGGGTCTTTTCCTGGCAGTCGGTCAGGGTCAGTTTCATCGGCCGGAAGCGGCTTTCGAACACCTGCACCTTGTGCCCGTCTTCACGGGCCTGCTCTTCGCTGAGGCCCACGGTGCCGATATTCGGCAGGCTGAACACCGCCGTCGGGATCATCGCGTAGTCCACCGGACGATATTGCTCAGGCTTGAACAAGCGACGTGCCACGGCCATGCCTTCAGCCAGGGCCACTGGGGTCAGTTGCACGCGGCCGATCACATCACCAATCGCCAGGATCGATGGTTCGGCGGTCTGGTACAGCTCATCCACTTCGACAAAGCCGCGCTTGTCCAACTTGACGCCAGTGTTTTCCAGCCCCAGGTTATCGAGCATCGGGCGCCGGCCGGTGGCGTAGAACACACAATCGGCTTCCAGCACGCGGCCATCTTTCAAGGTGGCCTTGAGGCTGCCATCGGCCTGCTTGTCGATACGCTCGATGTCGGCGTTGAACTGCAGGTCCAGGCCGCGCTTGGTTAGCTCCTCCTTCAAGTGCGTGCGCACCGAGCCGTCAAAACCGCGCAGGAACAGGTCGCCGCGATACAGCAGCGAAGTCTGTGCGCCCAGGCCATGGAAAATCCCGGCGAACTCGACGGCGATATAGCCACCGCCGACTACCAGCACACGCTTGGGCAGCTCCTTGAGGAAAAACGCCTCATTGGAGCCAATGGCGTGCTCGCGCCCCGGGATTTCCGGGATCTGCGGCCAGCCACCGGTGGCAACCAGAATGTGCTTGGCGGTAAAACGCTCGCCGTTGATTTCTACCTGGTGCGGGTCCACCAGCCGCGCATGCCCTTCGTGCAGGGTCACGCCGCTGTTGACCAGCAGGTTGCGGTAGATGCCATTGAGGCGGTTGATTTCACGATCCTTGTTGGCGATCAGGGTCGCCCAATCGAAATTCGCTTCACCCAGGGACCAGCCAAAACCGCTGGCCTGCTCGAAGTCTTCGGCGAAATGCGCGCCGTATACCAACAGTTTCTTCGGTACGCAGCCCACATTCACGCAGGTACCGCCCAGGTAGCGGCTTTCAGCCACCGCCACTTTGGCGCCAAAACCCGCAGCGAATCGTGCAGCGCGCACACCGCCGGAACCGGCACCAATTACATAAAGGTCAAAATCGTAGGCCATTTCACTCTCCTCGGCAGGACAACAGCATACCTGCTGCCGCGCCAGAGGTCAGCGCCTTACCAGCGATACGTCGCGCTGGCCTGCAACGAACGGGTTGCGCCCCAGTAGCAAAGGAAACCGTTGCTGCAGTAGGCCAGGTATTCCTTGTTGAACAGGTTGCTGGCGTTGAGGGCCAGGCGCCAGTTCTGCACGTCATAGTGCGCCGCGGCATCAAACAGCGTGCGCGATGACACCTCCAGCGTGTTGTCGGCGCTGCCGTAGCTCGGCCCGAAGTAGCGCGCACCCGCCGCGAAACCGACGCCCTGCAGCGGGCCGTCGTGGAAGGTGTAGTCCGCCCACAGCGAGGCACTCTTGCCCGGGATGCCGGTCGGGTGTTCGCCCTGGTCGCCGTCATTGGATTTGAGGATGCGCTGGTCCATCCAGGTGTAAAAACCGATCAGGCTGAGGTTCGAGGTGACCTCGGTATGGGCTTCCAGCTCGATGCCGCGGGAGCGGATTTCGCCTTTCTGCGTGGCAAAATTGGGGTCGACATCGTCGGTGGTCAGGACGTTTTGCTGACGCAGGTCGAACACTGCCGCGCTGTACAGGCTGCGGGAGCCCACAGGCTGGTATTTAACGCCGGCTTCGTACTGCTTGCCGGTGGTCGGCACAAATGTCGCGCCCAGCCGGTCAGTGCCCAGTTGCGGCTGGAACGATTCGCTGTAGCTGACATACGGCGCAACGCCGTTATCAAACACGTAGCTCAGGCCCGAACGCCAGGTGAGTTTCTCGTCGTGCTGGCGCGTGTTGCTCAGGTTGGCGCCGGTCAACGCGCTGTCCTGATTGTCGTAGGTACGCGCCCAGTCTTGCCGCACACCGATCAGCCAGCGCCAATGGTCGAAGCTGAGCTGGTCCTGCAGGTACACGCCAAACTGGCTCTGGGTGGTGTATTGGTTGATGGACACCGGCACCCTCGGCAAGGCGCTGAAGTCGGGGTTGTAGATATTGATCGCACTCGGGAAATACTGACCGCCCCGGTTGATGGTCTGCAACAGCCGCTGGAAGTCCGCCCCCATCAGCACAGTGTGCTTGACCGGGCCGGTGCTGAAGTCGGACTGCAACTGGTTATCAAGGGCGAACTGGCCAAGGTGCTCATGATTGACGTTGGCCCACAGCGGCGCGGTGGCAAGGTTGGCGTCCAGCGGCCCGGTGAGGGAAGTCTGGTAGTAGTCGACGTCATCATGCATATAGCGCAGGTGCTGGCGAAAGCTCCAGGTGTCGTTGAACCGGTGGCTGAACGCGTAGCCCAGGGAAAACTGATTGCGCTTGAAGCGATCGCGGTCCGGGTCGCCCAGGTAATCATCGGGGCGCAAGCGCCCATTCGGGTTGTGCAGCGCGGTGCCATACGCGGGTACCGGGTTGAACAGCCCACCTTCCGGGTCGTATTGATAGTTGGCCAGCAGGGTCAGGCTGGTGTCGTCGTCGATGTTCCAGGTGATGGCCGGCGCGATGGCGATGCGCTGGTCCTTGATGTGATCGGTCTGGGTATCGGCCATGCGGCCCAGCCCGGTCAGCCGATAGGTCACATCGCCCTGCTCGTCCAGGCGCCCGCCAAAATCGAAGCCGGCCTGATAGCGGTTGTCATTGCCCACGCTCATTTGCAACACGTGCAGTGGCTCATCCGTCGGCCGCTTGCTCTGCATGTCCACCAGGCCGCCCGGCCCGCTCTGGCCGTACAGCACGGAAGCTGGCCCGCGCAGCACGTCGATGCGCTCCAGAAACCAAGGGTCGACCCGAGGCGTAGCGAACCAGGTCGTGCGATTGAGCTTGAGCCCGTCGAGGTAGGAGTCGGCATCGAAGCCGCGAATGCTCAACTGGTCAAACCGCAGGTCGTTATCCTGGGAGTAAACCCCTGGTGTGTAGCGCAATGCCTGGTCGACGGTTTGCGCCGCCTGGTCATCCATCTGCTGGCGGCTGACCACCGAGATCGATTGCGGCGTCTCCACGATCGGCGCGCCGGTTTTGGTGCCCACGGTGGTGTTGCGCGCCACATAGCCTGGCACCACGCCGTCTGCCGGCTCGGCCTCGGCGGCTGTCACCGCGGTGTCCTTCAACACGATGGGCGCGTCATCGGCCCACACAACAGGAGCAAGCGCCAACACCACCAGCGCCAGCCTGGAAAGGTAAAATGGAGGAGAAGACAACGCACCGGACATGACGATTCCTTGAAAAGTCTTTTTGTTAATCGTTCTTATTTAATATTGAATCGCGTTAAAGATCCGGTCATTCTTCTACGCGCACGGGTCAATTAATGACCGTTCCAACCTACATCTCAGGAATCATTCTTGATTGGACAACATCTGGCGTAAACGCTTTGGGGCGCCCGCTCGCAGCACCAGCGAGGAATTACGGGTTCGGGCCCATGACTATGTCGATGGCGCACGAGAGATTTGGCACAGCCATGAATATGGCCAACTGGTGCACGCCACCCAAGGCGTGATCCGGGTGTTGACCCGCATGGGCGCCTGGACCGTCCCGCCGGCATACGGCTTTTGGATTGCGCCGGGTGTCGACCATGAATTGCACATGGTCGGTGAGGTTGCGATGCGCGCACTGTACGTGGAAAGCGATCAATTACCCACGGCGTGGCAATCCTGCCGATTGATCAGGGTAGAGCCGCTGCTGCGGGAGCTGATTCTGGGCATGCTCGCACCCGACGCCCACACTGCCCTGCTCACGCCATTGCTGCTGCACCAGTTGATATCCGCGACTCAAACCGAAGGCTGCAGCCTGCCATTGCCCCGGGACAAACGCCTGCTCAGTGTGTGTGAAATGCTTCTGGAAGACCCGGCGAACCCGGCCACCCTGGAAGACTGGAGTGAATCCATCGGCGCCAGCGTGCGCACCCTGCGCCGGCGGTTTCGGGATGAAACCGGGCTGAGCTTCAACCAATGGCGCCAGCAGCTACGGATTGCCGAAGCCGTTTGCCAGTTAGCCCAGGGCCGACCATTGGGGGCTATTGCACGGGACATGGGCTATGCCAACGGCAATGTGTTTGGTGCAATGTTCAAGCGGGTACTGGGCGAAGCCCCCAGCCGCTATTTGGGCAAGGCATAAAAAAACCTGCGGTCTTTCGACTCGCAGGCTTTTTCAACGGGCTGGCAACGATGAATCAGTAAGCCTTGCCAGTCTTGTAGAAGTGCTCGTAGCAGAAGTTGGTCGCTTCGATGTAGCCTTCAGCGCCACCGCAGTCAAAACGACGACCCTTGAACTTGTAGGCAATCACGCAACCGTCTTTTGCCTGCTTCAGCAGGGCGTCGGTGATCTGGATCTCGCCACCCTTGCCTGGCTCGGTTTCTTCGATCAGCTTGAAGATGTCAGGGGTCAGGATGTAGCGGCCGATGATCGCCAGGTTCGACGGAGCATCTTCCGGCGCTGGCTTTTCAACCATGTCGCGTACGCGGATCAGGCCATCACCGATATCGTCGCCGGCAATCACGCCGTACTTGTTGGTTTCCTGAGGATCGACCTCTTGAACCGCGACGATGGTGCAACGGTACTTCTGGTACAGCTTGACCATCTGGGTCAGGACGCCGTCGCCTTCCAGGTTTACACACAGGTCATCGGCCAGTACCACGGCGAACGGTTCGTCACCGATCAGCGGACGACCGGTCAGGATCGCGTGCCCCAGGCCTTTCATTTGGGTCTGGCGGGTGTAGGAGAACGAGCACTCGTCGAGCAGCTTACGGATGCCGACCAGGTATTTTTCCTTGTCGGTGCCCTTGATCTGGTTTTCCAGCTCGTAGCTGATGTCGAAGTGGTCTTCCAGGGCGCGTTTGCCACGGCCGGTCACGATCGAGATTTCGTTCAGGCCGGCATCCAGTGCTTCTTCCACGCCATACTGGATCAGTGGCTTGTTCACCACCGGCAGCATTTCTTTGGGCATGGCCTTGGTCGCTGGCAGGAAGCGAGTGCCGTAACCGGCTGCTGGGAACAAGCATTTCTTGATCATATGAGTCCTTACAAAGGGCTGTGCGTACGAAATTCGGCGCAGTCTAATCAGGCCGCAGTCACCTTACAATGGGTCCTGCTGGCGTTGCGATGTCAACATAGAGAAAAAATGTCGGCGTAAGTTCCGCCGGCATTCAATCAAGTACCTTCGCCGCTGTTAGAAATCGTCGGCTTGTGCCCGTCATTCAAAGGGCTCCAACCTTTTTAGCATGCTTTATGGCGATCGGCACTGACCTGCAACAACTTGCGCCGTCCTACGCCGTTTGGCGCTATCATTACGCCCTTGAACCAGACAACGAGATTGATAGATGTCAGAACCAAAAGGCGTGAACGGCTACCTGATCACCAAGCGAGCGGACGGCTGGCACTTGATCAACTTCCATGGCGACAGCGTTGCCGGCGCATTCGCGACCGAAGCTCAAGCCTGTGCCGTGGCCGAAGTGTTTGTGGATGAAGCCGGCCACGCGTCGAGCAAGCGTCCGAAAACCAAGTAACACCGCGGTAACGCCAATCAAGCCTCGTTTGACGGGGCTTTTTTGTGTTTGTCTGTACGTTGATGGCGGTTCGCTATAATCTCGCCTGTAACGCCCCACGACAGTGTCAGCGCTCCCCTCCAACACCCTGATGACGACTCCTACATGAACAAGATCCTGGCACTGATTGCGGTACTGGCGCTTACCGGTGGCTGCACCACCACTTCCGACACGGTCCTGAAGAACGGCGAACAAGGACTGGCCATCGACTGCTCCGGCGAAGCCAACTCCTGGGCCAGCTGTTATGAAAAGGCTGATGCGTCCTGCGCGGGCACCGGCTACCGGATTGTCGGCACCGAAGGCACACCGGCCCTGAAAGAAAGCGACAAGACCCTGGGCAAGGATGTCGGCAACTACAAGACCCGCAGCGTGACGGTGGTCTGCAAATAATTACATGTGAATTTCGGCGAACTTGATGCCCAGGCCGCGAATGGTCTCGATCAAGTCGTCCATGCGGGAGAAGGATTCGACTTCATCCTGGTCATCCACCAGGAAGTAGCTGCGACCGCCGCTCTTCTTGAAGAACACGATCCACTCGCCCGTATCCGCGGGATTTTGAATCACATGGGTCGCAGAAATATGCCCCCCTGCATGCTGTTCCCTGACTTGCTCACGTTTCATGACTGAGTTTCCGAAAAGACAATGCCGCTGATTCAGCGGCATTTTTTATGGGTTATCGACAGTTTAACGGATGCCTTGCCCGATCAGTACGCCATCGACCGTCTGCCCGTAAAGATTGACGCCGTCATTGGCGTGGAACTTCACCCGGGTTTTCTCCACGGAGCCGTCCACCAGGCGCGGGTCCTGAGGACGCTCGTGACGGTTGACGTAGGCCGCCACGTCCCAGGCTTGCTGGTCGGTCAGGCTGCCGCCCTGGCCCAGGGGCATGTTGTGCTTGATGAAGGACGCTGCCGTATTGATTCGATGCATCCCGGCGCCCCAGTTGTAGGAGTCTTTACCCCAGAGCGGCGGCATCACGTAGTTGTCGCCCACTTTCTGGCCCTGGCCTTCGGCGCCATGGCACACCGCGCACTGGCCCTTGTAGACCTCTGCGCCCTGGGCCAGGTCGTAACCCTTGGCGGGTGCCGGCACGTCCGGGTAGCCACGGCCCGGCAGTTCGACGCCCAAGGGAGCCTTGCTCGCCAGCCAGTAGGCATACACCGACAGCGCGGTAATCTCCGGGCTGTCTGCAGCCGGTGGCGTGCCGCCATTCATGCTGAACTGGAAACAGCCCTGCAAACGCTCGGCGAAGGTGTTGACCTTGTCGTTCTTTTTTCGATACGCCGGGTACATCGGGTACGCACCCCACAGCGGCGCCGAATTGGCCAGGCGACCCTGGTCCAGGTGGCAATTGCTGCAATTGAGGCCATTACCGACAAATTGCGGCGCCAGGCGCTTGGTGTCGACAAACAGCGCGTAGCCCTGTTTCACCAGCTTGCCGTAGGCGTTGTCCGGCAGCTCGCTTTCTTTTGGCGGCTGGAACTGCACGGCAGCCCCATGAGCGCCGGCTGGCTGCAACTGTGACTGGTCTTCCATGGCAATAGGGGCGGCATGGACGGGTACGCCGATCAGGCTTCCCAGCAGCGGAGCAAACAAGAAGCGCTTCATGGCTTGGCCTCCTGGCCGCTCAACGAGGCAAAATAGGTGGCCACGGCCTGCACTTCTTCAGCGCTGAGGGATTTGGCGATATGGCCCATCAGATCATTCGGATCGTTATGGCGCGTGCCGCTGCGCCAGGCGTTCAACTGCGCCGCGAGGTAGGCCGCAGATTGTCCGGCCAGGGGTGGAAACCCGTCGCCGACGCCCACGCCGG
>NZ_JACARK010001591.1:0-314 GCF_013386655.1 Pseudomonas sp. K5002
AATAACGGATATACACCCCGCCCCAAAAAAATCGCAGTTAAACCTTTCCCCCACCCCAAAGGTCTCTGAATTACCCCCCCAGAGCCCCAAGCATGGTCAAATCCCCCAACTTCGCCAAAGACTGGTTCACCGCCAAGGGCTGGAAACCGTTCGCCTTCCAAAAAGACGTATGGCGCGCAGTCAAGGAAGGCCAGTCGGGACTGCTCCACGCCAGCACCGGCGCCGGGAAAACCTACGCGCTGTGGTTCGCCGCCCTCAACCGCTTCGCCATCACCGAAACCACGCCCCGCAAACGCAAAGCCCCCGCCGAACCG
>NZ_JACARK010001592.1:0-476 GCF_013386655.1 Pseudomonas sp. K5002
CAGCCGGCGTTCGCGCTCGATAGTCTTGGCGATGCGCTGCAGCAACTGGTTCTGGGTGTCGAGCAGTGGCTTGAGTTCGCTGGGCAGCGGGCTGATCTGCAACGGTTCGAGGGAGTCGGCACTGCGGCGCATCAAGGCGTCACGCATGCGGTTGAGCGGCAACAGGCTCTGGCCGATCCCCAGCCACAACAGGCACAGGCAGCCCAACAATGCCACGCCCACCGGCACCGAGGCGGCCAGCAGGATCGACAGGTTCAACGCTTCACGCTCCACCTGCCGGTCGGCGGTGGTGATAAACAAATCGCCACGGGACAGGGTAAAGCTGCGCCAGCCCACGCCATCAATCATCTGGTCGCGAAAGCCGCTCTTGCGCGACTCCAGGCCCTGGTCCGGCGTGGTGTGGCTGCGGGCCAAAACCACGCCGCGCAAGGAACTGACCTGGCACGCCATACCGCCTGGCACGTTCAATTGTTCGG
>NZ_JACARK010001593.1:0-628 GCF_013386655.1 Pseudomonas sp. K5002
GAACAGGCGCGGCAACTGGGGGTCAGCGCTGCGAGCCTGATGCACCTCGCGTGGGCCCAGGTCCTCGGGCTGGTGTCGGGCCGTCAGGACGTGGTGTTCGGCACCGTATTGATGGGCCGCATGCAAGCCGGCGAAGGTGCCGACCGGGCATTGGGCATGTTCATCAACACCTTGCCGCTGCGGGTGGAGGTGGGTGCCGACGCGGTACGTGCCGGCGTCAAGGCGACCCACGCCCGGCTCAGTGCCTTGCTGGGTCATGAGCATGCGTCCCTGGCGCTGGCCCAGCGGTGCAGCGGCGTGCCGACCTCGATGCCGTTGTTCAGCGCCTTGCTCAACTACCGCCACAGCACCCCGGGCGAAATGGCCCGCGACGGCCACGGTATCTGGGAAGGCGTGCAATTGCTCGGCGGCGAAGAACGCAGCAACTACCCGCTGACCCTGAGTGTGGACGACCTTGGCACAGGCTTCGGCCTGACGGTACTGGCGCTGGAATCCATCGGCGCGCAGCGCCTGTGCGACTCCATGCACAGTGCGCTGGAGCAACTGGTGGAGGCCCTTGAGCACGCGCCGCAAACGCCGTTGCATCAGTGGCCGGTACTGCCTGCCCGCGAACGCGAACACCTGCTGC
>NZ_JACARK010001594.1:0-665 GCF_013386655.1 Pseudomonas sp. K5002
CGTCATCAGCGCCGGGCGCGGCGCGGTGGATCGCGTGGAATTCGGCGTGGCCCTGACCCGTCGCGCCTTGCTCACGGTGGCAACCGACCACGGTACGCCACTGCCCCGTGGCGCCACGGTGAGTACCGCCGAGGGCGAGTTCGTGACCCTGGTGCAGGAAGGCAGCCAGGTGTTCCTGCCGAACGTGCTGGACCCACGCCCCCTGTGGGTCAAGGCACCGGGCATGAGCCGCTGTGAACTACAGGTTGAACTCGCGGAAAAAGCCGACCCGCAGGTGTATTTCGAAACCGCCCCGGCGCGTTGTGTGACGCCATGAGGAAGACTGTGATGAAGCGATTGTTACTGCTGGGATTGGCCCTGGGCGCCATCGTCCAGAGCCGGGCGCACGCCGACGAATGCCAACTGACCCTAAGCCAGTCGCGCCTGGATTTCGGCGTGATGAACCGCGCCGTGCAGCGCAACCCCGGCGCAGAAATCCTGCTGGGAGAACGCCGCCTGAGCCTCAACCTGAACTGCCCGACGCCCACCGATATGCACGTGTTCTACCGGGCCCTGGCCGCGACCGCCGAGCGCTACCGCTTTACCGAGCGTGGCAGTTACCGCGTGCACATCAGCGATGCGGTACTCGACGGCCAGGCGGTTGAACTGGGGTTGACCAGCGGGCA
>NZ_JACARK010001595.1:0-326 GCF_013386655.1 Pseudomonas sp. K5002
CCGGCGGCTGCTTCTGGGGCGTGCAGGGTGTGTTCCAGCATGTACAAGGGGTGAAAAACGCCGTCTCCGGCTATGACGGCGGCGCGGCGAGCACCGCGCAGTACGAAAGCGTCAGCGGCGGCGATACCGGCCACGCCGAGTCCGTCGCCGTGACCTACGACCCAAGCAAGGTCAGCTACGGCAAGCTGCTGCAGATCTACTTCTCGGTCGCTCACAACCCCACGGAACTCAACCGCCAGGGCCCGGACAGCGGCACCCAGTACCGCTCGGCGATCTTTGCCCAGAACGCCGAACAGCAAAAAGTCGCCCAGGCCTACATCGCCCAG
>NZ_JACARK010001596.1:0-335 GCF_013386655.1 Pseudomonas sp. K5002
CGGCCTGGCATGGTCTCCGGGGCCGCCGGCTCGATGGCGGTGGTGATCGTCGCGCTGGTGGTGCAGCACGGCGTGCAGTATCTGTTGGCCACGGTATTACTGGGCGGGTTGATCATGGTCGCCTTCGGCCTGTTGCGCCTGGGCAAGCTGGTGCGCATGGTGCCGCACCCGGTGATGCTCGGGTTCGTCAACGGCCTGGCGATCATCATTGCCTTGGCGCAGCTGGAGCATTTCAAGAGCGGTGACACCTGGCTCAGCGGCACGCCTCTGTACGTAATGACCGGGCTGGTCGCGGCCACCATGGCCATCGTCTACCTGCTGCCGCGCCTGACCCG
>NZ_JACARK010001597.1:0-842 GCF_013386655.1 Pseudomonas sp. K5002
AGCCGGGAAGAAGCCGCCGGTGATCGAGTTCTACGACAGCTCGCGCCTGACCTCCATCGACGACTTCTACGCCAAGGCCCAGGCCGCCGGCGTGCAACTGGTGGTCGGCCCGCTGGAGAAGCCACTGGTCAAGCAACTCAGCGCACGCCCGCAATTGCCGATCACCACCCTGGCCCTGAACTACAGCGAAGCCGACCAGAACCCGGCGCAACTGTTCCAGTTTGGCCTGGCCGCTGAAGACGAAGCCCGTGAAGTGTCCCGTCGTGCTCGCGCCGATGGCCTGCACCGCGCCGCCGCCATGGTGCCGAAAGGCGAATGGGGCGAGCGCGTCTACAAGGCATTCCGTCAGGATTGGGAAGCCAATGGCGGCACCGTGGTGGGCGTCGAGTACGTTGACCAGCCGGTAGCCCTGGCCCAGCAGATTGCCGACCTGTTCCAGCTGCGCAAGAGCGAAGGCCGCGCCAAGAGCCTGCAAAGCACGGTAGGTTCGGATGTTTCCGCCCAGCCATCGCGCCGCCAGGACATCGAGTTCATCTTCCTGGCCGTGACTCCGCAACTGGCCCAGCAGATCAAGCCGACCCTGAACTTCCAATACGCTGGCGACGTGCCGGTGTATGCGACGTCCCACGTGTTCAGCGCCAGTGGCGACAAGAACCAGTACCTGGACATGACCAACGTGATGTTCTGCGAAACCCCTTGGCTGCTGAACACCACCGACCCGCTGCGCAACCAGGTCGCCGCCCAATGGCCACAAGCCAACGGCAGCCTTGGCCGCCTGTACGCGATGGGTGTGGATGCCTACCGCCTGGCGCCGCGCCTGGGGCAGCTCAAGGCACTGCCGG
>NZ_JACARK010001598.1:0-712 GCF_013386655.1 Pseudomonas sp. K5002
GTCAGCACGCTTCGGACCTTGAGGCGTTGCTGGCGCCGCTGCGGCAGATCGCCGATACCCTCGCCGTATTGGGCTTCGGCCAGCCGCGCAAAGTGATCATCGACCAACTGGCGGTGGTACTCGGCCTGGCCCAGGGGCAGCGCGAACCCAACGATGCGGTATTGATGGACGTTGCCGGTGCGTTGCTCTACGTCGAGGCCACGCTGGCCGGGATGGTCGGCACTGTCGAGCCGGAGCGCCGCGAAGAAAGCCGCCTGCCTACCACCGACCTGACGCAGATCCACCACCTCGTCATCCGCGAATCCTGCCAGTGCCTGACCCAGGCCAAAGAGCTGGTGATCGACTGCATCGAGGCTCACTGGGACCGCCAGCGCCTGGAGTCGCTGCCCGAGTTGCTGATCCAGGTGCGCGGCGCGCTGGCGATGATTCCGCTGCCCCGTGCGGCGAGCCTGATGCGTGGCTGCAATGACTACGTCAACGAGCAACTGATGGTCGGCGACGCCGCACCTTCCGAGGCGCAGCTTGAGCATTTTGCCGATGTGCTCACCAGCCTCGAGTACTACCTGGAACGCATGCTCCAGGACCACGACGCCCCGGGCGAACGGGTGCTGGAAGTCGCCGCTGAAGGCCTGGCCGCGCTGGGCTATTTGCCGGCCGAAAAACCCTGGCGCCAGGCACTGCTTGAGCAGGGTGACACGCCCACGGAGCAAAC
>NZ_JACARK010001599.1:0-325 GCF_013386655.1 Pseudomonas sp. K5002
TGGATCGAGCAATCGCGCTCATTGAGGTACAGGCAGTGACCGTGCTGGTCGGCGAACACCTGGATCTCCACGTGACGCGGTTTGAGCAAATACTTTTCCACCAGCATCTGCGCATTGCCAAACGAGGACAGCGCTTCACGCTGTGCCGAGGCCAACGCTTCGGCCAGTTGGCTGACGTCCTCGACCACCTTCATGCCCTTGCCGCCGCCGCCTGCCGTTGCCTTGAGCAGCACCGGGTAACCGATACGCTCGGCTGCCTGGCGGAAGGTCTCCAGATCCTGGGCGTCGCCGTGGTAACCCGGCACCAGCGGCACGCCGGCGGTTT
>NZ_JACARK010001600.1:0-943 GCF_013386655.1 Pseudomonas sp. K5002
GCAACGCTGGTCCGTAAATGCTCAAAGTCTCAAGGTCGACGCAGGCGTTATCCGCGGCGAAGACGGGCGCACCATCACTTATGGCGAACTGGTGACGGGCGAGCATGACCAACTGCGCATCAGCGGCGATGCACCGCTCAAGGCCACCGCCGATTACCGCCTGGTGGGCAAGGGCGCAGCCCGGGTGGATATCCCGGGCAAGGCCACCGGCGAACTGACGTACGTGCACGACATGCGCGTGCCGGACATGCTCCACGGTCGGGTGATCCGCCCGCCGTATGCGGGCCTGGATTGCGGTGACTTTGTCGGCAACAGCCTGCTGAAGGTCGACGAGTCTTCCATCGCCCATATCCCGGGCATTGTTGCGGTGGTGGTGATCCGTGATTTTGTCGGCGTGGTGGCATTGCGCGAAGAGCAGGCAATCAAGGCCGCCCAGGAACTGCAGGTGCACTGGAAACCCTGGAACCACCCACTGCCGGACATGAGCGATGTGGAGCAGGCAATCCGCGACAACCCGCGGGTACGCCGCACCGTGCTCGACCAGGGCAACGTCGACGCAGCCCTGGCCGCCGCCAGCCAGCGCATGCCGCGCACCTACCTGTGGCCATACCAGATGCACGGCTCCATCGGCCCGTCCTGTGGCGTGGCGGATTATCAGCCCGGTGGCAGCCGCGTCTGGTCGGGCAGCCAGAACCCGCACCTGCTGCGGGCCGACCTGGCCTGGTTGCTGGAATGCCCGGAAGCGTCCATCGACGTGATTCGCATGGAGGCCGCCGGCTGCTACGGCCGCAACTGCGCCGATGATGTATGCGCCGACGCCTTGCTGCTGTCGCGTGCGGTGGGCAAGCCGGTGCGGGTGCAACTGACCCGCGAACAGGAGCACCTGTGGGAGCCCAAGGGCACCGCGCAATTGATGGATGTCGACGGCGGCCTGAACGCCGAC
>NZ_JACARK010000165.1:0-12922 GCF_013386655.1 Pseudomonas sp. K5002
CAGGCCGGGGCGTTCGATCTTCAGGTCCGGCGCCGGGTTCTGGTTGATCGCCCGCAGCAGTTCGAAGCTGCGCTGGGAGCGTTCGGTGTCGCGCTCCAGGCCGTTGGCGCGGTAGCGGCCAAGGCGGTAGGCGGCGTCGATGATCAGGGCCTGGCGGTCTTTGGCGATGGCCTTGAACGCCGGGTCCTGCAGTTGTTTCTGGTCGTCGCTGATCTTCAGCACCCATTGCTGCTCGTCGCTGTCCAGCGGCTTGGCGCGTTCCAGCAGCTCCCGTTCACGGGAAGGGCGGTAATCGATTTTCTCCACCAGGCCGGCTTCTTTCACGGCTTTTACCGTGTCGGTAGGGATCGCGGTCAGCGGGAATTGTTCGGTCAACCGCAGGCTTGGGCGGGCCACTTGCAGCAGTTCCAGCAGGCGATAGGAGCAGTTTTCGTCGAAGAAGAAATAGTCGAATTGGATCTGCTTGAGTTCCCACACGTGCTCGACCATGCGCTCGGTCTCGACCTGGGTCAGGTTAAGGCGGTATTCCCACAGGTCGCGGTTCTCCAGGCTACGGTATTCCGAGAGTTTTTCCTGGTAGGGCACCAGCGCGAACAGGCCCGGGTAGCCGCCCATCAGGCCCTTCCAGGCGTAGAGGATGCTGTTGTCCGAGCCTTCGATATAGGCGCCAAAGTTGATCGCGTAGCTGAGCAGGGCGGTGTTGTTGCTCTGCACGTCAGCCTGGTCGATGCGCAGCAGGGTATGGCCGAACATTGATGATGGGCTGTTGAGGTAGGCCGCCGGGAAGATCATCACCGCGCTGTGGGGGGCGACGTCCTTGAACCATTGCTTGAACTCCTTGCAGTCCAGCGCCGGCAAGTCGCTCAGGTGCAACTGGTCCTTGAGCCAGCGTGTACGTGCCGGGTAAACGCATTGGGCGTGCTTTTCGCCGAGGCTGGCCGGGGCATACAGCGCCTCGACAGTGGCCTTCAGCTCCTGGTCCGGATGGTGGGCGCCATCGGGAGCGAGGAAGAATTTCTTGTCGCTGACATAGCTACGCCAGCCTTTGAACTTGCCGGATTCGTAGTGCCCCAGTGAAAGCCAGAACGGGTCGTTGGCCAGTTGCTGCAAACGTTGATCATCAAGGTGCGGCGCCGCATAAAGCGGGGCGCAGGCGAAGAGTGCCAGGTAGGCAAGGCGTTTGAGCATGTGGGCAACTTAAGTCGAGATAAAAAGACCCAAAGGGGAGGCAGGTCCAAAAATAATAAAACCCGTGCCTCGAAAGGCACGGGCGGGTCGAGCTTAAGCCTGGGTAGCGTATTTCGCCAGACGGGTGTCGCTTTTCAGTACAGCCAGGGTGTTGTTGTGCACGTCATCAGCGGTTACGTCAGCCTTGCTGAAGATTTGCTGGAAGTGCTCGTGAGTCACAGCGGCAAAGTGCTCGCGATCTTCAGGAGCAACGCCCAGTACTACAGCGTAGGTAGTCAGCGCTTCGCCGTTACCCTTGGCCATGTCTTCGGACAGCTCGTTCATCATGCCATTCATGGCAATCCACGATTTGCCACCGTAGGTCAGTGCGCTGTTGGTGCTGCAGCCGTTGGTGCCCGAGGTCATGCCGAACGTGGCGTTACCCGAGGTACCGTTGGTGGTGGAGGCCAGGAAGTGAGCCGGAGTGCCGCGTTGGCCTTCGAACAACATGTTGCCCCAACCGCAGTTCGGGCCACCTGGCGCTTCTGCCATTGCATTGAGGGAGACGACGGTGAAGAGAGTACCGAGAAGGATCCGTTTCATAGCTTTGTTCTCTTTGTGTGCAAACCAATGGACAAGGGTTCAGGTGCCTGACAGCACCCTAGGGGTCGGTTATTAGTCCAACCCGCAGCAGGTTGGAGTTTAGGCATGATCCAAGGGTTCCGTGACTTTTTATGAAACAAGCCGGAAACACTCGGTTTTTTTACAGCCCCGAACACGGGTCTATGCTTTCCCCAAGCCGTCCTTGCCAGCCGGCCCAACCCGGCGCCAGAATGCCGTCATCTGCCCCGCCTGATGTAAGGAAGCCCGATGCCTGATCCTGTTGCTGCCAGCTTGCGTCTAGCGCCCGAAGCGCTGACTCGTCCTTTTTCCGCTGAACAGTTCAGCTTCTCGACCACCAATGATTTGGAGCCCTTTCGCGGTGTGCTTGGCCAGGAACGTGCGGTCGAAGCCTTGCAGTTTGGTGTGGCCATGCCACGCCCCGGTTACAACGTATTTGTGATGGGCGAGCCCGGTACCGGGCGCTTTTCGTTCGTCAAACGCTACCTCAAGGCCGAAGGCAAGCGCCTGCAGACCCCGGCCGACTGGGTCTACGTCAATAATTTCGATGAGCCTCGCGAACCCCGCGCGCTGGAACTGCCTGCGGGCGGTGCTGCCGCGTTCATCTCCGATATCAACGGCCTGATCGACAACCTAGTCGCGACCTTCCCGGCGGTGTTTGAACACCCGACGTATCAACAGCGCAAAAGCGCCATCGACCGTGCCTTCAACCAGCGTTACGACCGTGCCCTGGACGTCATCGAGCGCCTGGCCCTGGAAAAAGACGTGGCGCTGTACCGTGACAGCACCAACATTGCGTTTACCCCGATGCTCGACGGCAAGGCCCTGGACGAGGCCGAGTTCTCGCAGTTGCCCGAAGCCGACCGCGAGCGTTTCCACACCGATATTTCCGAACTGGAAGAACGCCTCAACGAAGAACTCGCCAGCCTGCCCCAGTGGAAGCGCGAGTCCAATAACCAGATGCGCCAGTTCAACGAAGAAACCATCACGCTGGCCTTGCAGCCACTGCTGGCGCCGTTGTCCGAAAAGTATGCGGAGAACGCGGCCGTCTGCGGCTACTTGCAGGCGATGCAGGTCTACCTGCTGAAAACCGTGGTCGAGCAGTTGGTGGACGACGCGAAAACCGACGCCCAGGCCCGCAAGTTGCTGGAAGAACAGTACTGCCCGAGCCTGGTGGTGGGGCATCCGATCAACGGTGGCGCCCCGGTGGTCTTCGAGCCGCATCCGACCTACGACAACCTGTTCGGTCGTATTGAATACAGCACCGACCAGGGCGCGCTCTACACCACCTATCGCCAATTGCGCCCGGGTGCGCTGCATCGTGCCAACGGTGGTTTCCTGATCCTTGAAGCCGAGAAGATGCTCAGCGAGCCGTTTGTATGGGACGCCCTCAAGCGTGCCTTGCAATCGCGCAAGCTGAAGATGGAATCACCGCTGGGCGAACTGGGCCGCCTGGCCACGGTGACCCTCAACCCGCAAGTGATCCCGTTGCAGCTCAAGGTGGTCATCATCGGCTCCCGCCAGTTGTACTACGCGTTGCAGGACGCGGATCCGGACTTCCAGGAGATGTTCCGGGTACTGGTGGATTTTGACGAAGACATCCCGATGGTGGATGAAAGCCTGGAACAGTTCGCCCAGTTGCTGAAAACCCGCACCTCGGAAGAAGGCATGGCGCCGTTGACCTCCGATGCGGTGGCGCGGCTGGCGACCTACAGCGCGCGGTTGGCGGAGAACCAGGGCCGCTTGTCGGCGCGTATCGGTGATTTGTTCCAGCTGGTCAGCGAGGCGGACTTCATTCGTCACCTGGCCGGTGATGAGCGCACCGACTCCGGGCACATCGAGCGCGCACTCAAGGCCAAGGCCACGCGCACCGGGCGGGTGTCGGCGCGGATTCTCGACGACATGCTCGCCGGGGTGATCCTGATCGACACCGCCGGCGCGGCGGTGGGCAAGTGCAACGGGCTGACGGTGCTGGAGGTGGGTGACTCCGCGTTCGGTGTGCCGGCGCGGATTTCTGCCACGGTGTACCCGGGCGGCAGCGGCATCGTCGATATCGAGCGTGAAGTTAACCTCGGCCAGCCGATTCACTCCAAGGGCGTGATGATCCTCACCGGTTACCTGGGCAGCCGTTATGCCCAGGAATTCCCGTTGGCGATCTCGGCGAGTATCGCCCTGGAGCAGTCCTACGGCTATGTCGACGGCGACAGCGCGTCGCTGGGCGAGGCCTGCACCTTGATCTCGGCCCTGTCGAAGACGCCGCTCAAGCAGTGCTTTGCCATCACCGGCTCGATCAACCAGTTTGGTGAGGTGCAGGCGGTCGGCGGGGTCAACGAGAAGATCGAAGGGTTCTTCCGTCTTTGCGAGGCCCGCGGGCTGACCGGCGAGCAGGGGGCGATCATTCCCCAGGCCAACGTCGCGACACTGATGCTCGATGAGAAGGTGTTGCAGGCCGTGCGGCAGGGGCAATTCCACGTCTATGCCGTGCGTCAGGCCGACGAGGCCTTGAGCCTGCTGGTGGGTGAGCCTGCGGGTTCGCCCGACGAGGAGGGGCAGTTCCCCGAAGGCAGCGTCAATGCGCGGGTGGTGGAGCGTCTGCGGGCGATCGCCGAGATGATCAGTGAAGATGACCTGAAGGAAGCCGAGAAGGAGTTGGCGCAGGAAGCACTGGCTGAGACCAAGCCGGTGTAATCAATGCCGAAGGGGCCTGGTTCCAGGTCCCTTCGGCATATTTTTGACGCCGTCGTGACGGCAGTCGTCCGTTGGTCCCCCAGCCTTGGTTTGTACCGGGTTTCTTCTATTCTCAGCTCAAGGGATAGCCACAGGAGTCGCTGGATAGAAACAGTCTTGCCTTGCGAGGCTGAATACCGGATCTACCGAGGGTCGCCGCCATGTCGCGCAACCTCTGCCTCACCCGCCAGTGCCTGGGCCTGGTCACCCGTATCGAATGTTCCATTCGCCCTCTCGCGGGGGATACCGGGATGTGGACCTTGTTGTTTGCCGCCGGAATGACTGGCGAACAACCCTCCACCATCAAGTCCCAAGGCCCGTTCCACGGACCTTTCGTGGCACAAACCATCCTCGATTCGATTGTTGAAAGCCTGACCCTGCACGGCTACGAGCTGGCTGACGACCCGCAGATCTGGTGCCTGCACCTGCAGGCGCACTTGCGACAACTCAACGGTGGGCGGCAGACGGTGCTAAGCGATATCCGCTGACCGCACTCCCCCCGTAGCAGCTGGCGCTCGACAGCTGCTACGGGGGAGGGGCTATGGCTTGGGGGCAGGGGCCGCCTCGGGTTTGTCCAGCTTCACCTCAAACCCATACTGCACCGTGTCCAGGCCGGTGCGCTGGTAGGTTTCCAATGTCGTCGGCTGGCCGTAGAAGTAATGCACGTCGAACAGCGCCGTGCCGTATTCCTCGGCGCGGTGGCTGACGCCGAGAATTTCCTTCAGGTAGTTGCCGCTGGCGTCCTTGGCATAGAACCGCCAGCTGTCAGAGGGGAACAGCTTCTGGTCGACAATCAGTGCGTTGTCCTTCAGCTCCAGGCCCTTGGGCAGTTGGCCGGCAGTGAGGCTGCCTTTCTCGATGGTCGCCAGGAACAGCGGCATCGATCCGACGGCAAACCCCGGGTTTTCAGGGAACAGGTTCAGGTCATAGGTGATGGTGCCGCGCCCCGGGTCGACCTCGTAGGCTTCGGCGGGCAGTTCGATCGGCTCGCCAAGCTTGCCTTCGTCGTTGGCGGTGAGGAACGTCACCGGGGCATCGCCGCCGCCGCGGTCCTCGCCCAGCAGGTCGTCGTTGAAGGTGTAGGGGTGATCGAACTCAACGTGCGCCGCACTGGCGTCATCCACCGACTGGTTGATGGTGACGCTTTTCTTCAGTTGGTCTTCAGACAGGGTGGCGTCCTTGAGCCAATCCGCGGCCTGGTCGTCATACACGGTGACGGGCATCGGCAACGGCTGTACGGTTTTTTCCAGGCTGTTCTTGTCGAAGCGCCGTACGGGCAGGTCCAGGTCCTTGCGGGTCACCGTGGCCTGGGAAAAGTCGAGTACGCTGACTTGCACATTGTCGATCAGGCCATTGAAGTACACCTTGGTGTAGTGGCTGTTCTGCTTGAGCTCGAAGGCTTTCTGCTCGTCTTCCAGCTGTTTCTCGAAGGCGTCGGACCAGGCCTTCTGCTTCTGCATTTCGGCCAGTTGCTTCTCGTAGAACGCCAGTTGCGCGGCGTTTTCGTTGATCGAGCCCGAGCGCGAGAGAAATTGCCCGGTGGTGTCACGAGCCTGCACCAGCAACGGGTTCGGCGATTCGTCCGCGACTTCCGGCGCCAGCGGGGCGCTGTTGGTCAGTTCGATCTCGGCGTAGTTCTTTTCCAGGGCCAGCAGGGTGACGGTGACGTTTTCTTCGGTGCGCTTGCGGCCCACGTCCTTTTTCGACAAGTCGAAGGTGAAGACTTTACGCGGGGCAATCACTTCCACCTTGCCCTTGAGGGTGACGGGCTGCGGCTGGCTTTTGTTCTCCGTCTCGACGCCTTCGACGAACGGGTAGGTCACCGTCAGGTCATCGGGGTTGGTCAGGTTGGAACTGGTGGGGCTCAACTGGATGCCCGGGTCGGTTTCCGACCATTCCGGCTGGAACGGGATGACCTTGTTGTTGCTCAGGGTCACCGACTGCCATTCCAGGCCGTGTGGGAAGGGGAACTGGTCGGGCATGTTGAAGTTGAACGGGAAGATCGGCTGCAGGTCCGTCAGGTAGTCCGAATGGGACGCCTTGCGCAGGACAAACAGGCCATTGATGTAGGTATCGACCAGGGCCTGCGGCGTAGGGTAATGCTTGAGCAGCGCCAGGGCGTCTTCGCTGTACTCGGCCTCGATGGGCTTGGTGGCGAGCTTGGCCCGTGCCCGTTCCAGCAACAGCAGCGAGCCTCCAAGCTCGGACACGGCGTCCTTGAGCTTGGGGTCCTGGATGGCGTCCAGGGATTGTTCGAACTTGGCGGTTTTCTCTTCGAGACTGGCTTGCTTGTGTTCATCGCTTGGGGAACAACCGCTGCCCATCAGCAACGCCGCACACAGGCCAAGGCTGGCCAAAGGGGATCGCACATCCATTATCTGAGTTTTCCTGTCCGACATCATCGAGCCGAGTTGATGAGCTCGACACTAGCAGAAAAATTCCTTAACAGATGCCGTACAGATCAGTTTTCTCGACGGTTTCTGGGGTTTGGGTGCGGCTGGTATACTCGCCGCCATTTTTAGCCAAGCTGTGTGAGATTCAATGGAACGCTTTATCGAAAATGCAATGTATGCCTCACGCTGGCTGTTGGCGCCGATCTATTTCGGGCTGTCCCTGGGGCTGCTGGCGCTGGGCCTGAAGTTCTTCCAGGAAGTGTTTCATGTGATTCCCATCGTGTTCACCATGAGCGAGTCGGATGTGATCCTGGTGCTGCTGTCGTTGATCGACATGGCGCTGGTGGGCGGCTTGCTGGTGATGGTGATGATCAGCGGCTACGAGAACTTCGTTTCCCAGCTGGACATCGACGAAAGCAAAGAGAAGCTCAACTGGCTGGGGACCATGGATTCCTCGTCGCTGAAGATGAAGGTCGCGGCGTCCATCGTGGCGATTTCGTCGATCCATCTGCTGCGGGTCTTCATGGACGCCAAGAACGTCGATCCCGAGCACCTGAAATGGTACGTGATCATTCACATGACCTTCGTGGTGTCGGCGTTTGCCATGGGCTACCTGGACAAGGTTACCAAGCATTAATCAGCCCCTGGCGCTCTCCTGCGCGGGGCTCATCAAGGGTGTGGCTTGTGTGCTAGTCTGCTCGCCCTTTTAGTTTGGACGGCACCTGTGTCGTCCTACAGCGGAGCCTTTCCATGTCCGAAGTTAATCTGTCCACCGACGAAACCCGCGTGAGCTACGGCATTGGCCGTCAGTTGGGCGACCAGCTGCGCGACAACCCGCCACCGGGCGTGAGCCTGGACGCGATCCTGGCTGGCCTGACCGACGCTTTTGCCGGCAAGCCTAGCCGTGTGGACCAGGAGCAAATGGCCGCCAGCTTCAAGGTCATCCGCGAAATCATGCAAGCCGAAGCCGCTGCAAAGGCTGAAGCTGCTGCTGGCGAAGGCCTGGCTTTCCTGGCTGAAAACGCCAAGCGTGACGGCATCACCACCCTGGCTTCCGGCCTGCAATTTGAAGTGCTGACTGCCGGTACCGGCGCCAAGCCGACCCGTGAAGACCAGGTGCGGACTCACTACCACGGCACCCTGATCGACGGCACTGTGTTCGACAGCTCCTACGAGCGCGGCCAGCCTGCGGAATTCCCGGTTGGCGGCGTGATCGCCGGCTGGACCGAAGCCCTGCAACTGATGAATGCCGGCAGCAAATGGCGCCTGTACGTGCCGAGCGAACTGGCTTACGGCGCTCAAGGCGTTGGCAGCATCCCGCCGCACAGCGTTCTGGTGTTTGACGTCGAGCTGCTCGACGTTCTGTAAGACCTTACCTGCAGGAGCGAGCCTGCTCGCTCCTGCAGTGTTTTGCGCGGTTGCTCATGGATGAAACTTGCCATTGAGATCCGTCACCGGGCGCAACGCTCGGGCATAGCAGAACAGAAACAGATTTCTCACCACTTCCTTCAGCACCCCGGGCTCACTGGAACTCAGGCCATTGACGTCCAGGTCGCCCTGATCCTGCAGTTCGCTTAACGCCTCTTCTTCCAGCACCGCGCAGACTTCCCCGGTTTCCCGATGGAGGATTCGCAGGTAAGGGTGTGGACGGTCCAGCCAGGCATCGATCAAATAAGTCATGGGAAGTATCTCCTTGATGGGTTTCAATGAGAATAATTCTTATTCGTAGAATAGCAAGTCCCTATTGGCCATTTCCGGACTTTTCTGTGTGGATATTGTTTTTGATCAAAAGGCCTGGCCTTTTGCCGCTAGTGCGGAAGTGACGCGGGGAGGGTGAAGCGCCATCCCGTGCAGGGCACGGGATGGAGGCAGCATAGTCAGACCTTGCGGACGAACTCGGACTTGAGTTTCATCGGGCCGATACCGTCGATCTTGCAGTCGATATCGTGGTCGCCATCGCACAGGCGGATGTTCTTGACCTTGGTGCCGACCTTGACCACCAGGGACGTGCCCTTGACCTTGAGGTCCTTGATCACGGTGATGGTGTCGCCGTCCTGCAGGACGTTGCCCACAGAGTCTTTCTTCACAGATTCATCGCTGGCCGCCTCGGCTTCGCCGCCGACGGCCCACTCATGGGCGCATTCCGGGCAAATCAGCTGGGCGCCATCTTCGTAGGTGTATTCGGAATTGCATTTCGGGCAGGGTGGCAACGTGCTCACTAAAGCTCCTTTGGTTTCAGGATGGCTAAAAAGCGCACATTGTATAGGGTTTTAGCCGGGCAGGGGGCAGCAACGCCAGAGAACGCTGTGGGAGCTGTCTTGCCTGCGATGCAGGCACCTCGGTTTGTCTGTTACACCGCAGTGATGCAATCGCAGGCAAGCCAGCTCCTGCATGGAGCAGAGCAGAATCAGTGAGTACGGGCGACCGCGAACTCACTCAGCTCAACCAGGGCGTCCCGGTATTCGCTGGCTGGAAGGGCTTCCAGGCATTGGATCGCGCGAGCCACGTAGTCACGGGCCAGTTGCGCCGTGTATTCGAGGGAACCCGAGGCTTCCACGGCTTCGCGGATGCTTTCCAGGTCTTCGATCCCGCCTTTCTGGATCGCCTTGCGCACCAGGGCGGCCTGTTCCGGCGTGCCTTCGCGCATGGTGTAGATCAGTGGCAAGGTCGGCTTGCCCTCGGCCAGGTCGTCACCGACGTTCTTGCCCAGGGTTTCGGCGTCGCCGCGATAGTCCAGCAGGTCGTCCACGAGCTGGAAGGCCACGCCCAGGTGATCGCCGAACGTGCGCAGGGCTTCGCTCTGCTCGGGCGTCGCTTCGCACAGGGCGGCGGCGCTATGGGTCGAGGCTTCGAAGAGCATCGCGGTTTTGCCGCGAATCACTTCCATGTAGGTTTCTTCGGTGGTGCTGGCGTCGCGAACCTTCGACAGCTGCAACACTTCACCTTCGGCGATGATGCGCGTGGCCTGTGAAAGAATCTTCATCACCGGCATCGAGCCCAGCTCGACCATCATTTCGAACGAGCGCGAGTACAGGAAGTCGCCCACCAGTACGCTCGGCGCATTGCCCCACATCGCGTTGGCCGTCTCGCGACCACGGCGCATGCCGGACATGTCGACCACGTCGTCGTGCAGCAGGGTGGCGGTGTGCAGGAACTCGATGGTCGCGGCCAGCAGGCGCAGGTCATCGCCTTCGCGGCCCAGGGCCTTGCCACACAGCAACACTAATAAAGGACGCAGGCGTTTACCGCCGGCCGACGTAATGTAGTCGCCAATTTTGGAGACCAGCGGCACTTTAGAAGTCAGCTGCTTCTTGATGATGCCGTCGACGGCGCTAAAATCGTCCGCCACCGCGCGGTAGAAAGCTTGGGGTTGCATCAGCGACAGTCGCTCCAGAAGGGTTGCGCGGCATGCTAGGACCCGCGTCCCGTAGTGTCAAGGCGCGATAGACGGCTACTTGCAACACCTCCATAGCTTGCGTACAATCGCGCACCCTGAACTTCCTGGGCAGCACCTGCCTTACGCAATTGCATTCGGGACGTCCATCCCATGCAGCCATGCCAGCCAATACCTCTTCTTATAAAGCGCTGGGTGAGCAGGATTATCGGAGAAATACCATGTCGTACGCAGTAATTGTTACTGGTGGCAAGCAATACAAGGTCGCCCCAGGTGAATACCTGAAGATCGAGAAGCTGGAAATCGCTACTGGCGAATCCGTTACTTTTGATCGCGTTCTGTTGGTCGCCAATGGCGATGACGTGAACATCGGCGCTCCAGTTGTTGCAGGCGCTACCGTTGTGGCTGAAGTGATCTCCCAAGGTCGTCACGATAAAGTCCGCATCATCAAGTTCCGTCGTCGTAAGCACCACATGAAGCGTATGGGCCACCGCCAGTGGTACACCGAGATCAAAATCACCGGTATTCAGGCTTAATTTCAGCCTAATTCCTCACTAGGAGAATTGACTCATGGCACACAAAAAAGCTGGTGGTAGTACCCGTAACGGTCGCGACTCAGAAGCCAAACGCCTTGGCGTGAAGATGTATGGCGGCCAGGTTATCATTCCGGGCAACATCATCGTGCGTCAGCGCGGCACCCAATTCCACGCCGGTTACGGTGTTGGCATGGGTAAAGATCACACTCTGTTCGCTAAAATCGACGGCGTGATCAAGTTTGAAGTAAAAGGCGCTTTCAACCGCCGTTACGTGAGCATTGTCCCGAAGACTGAAGTCGTCGCGGCATAATTACGTAGTTGCTGGAAAAGCCCTGTCTCGCGACGGGGCTTTTTCGTTTGTGGGGTGAGTCTCTTGCAAAGCTGTTTGTGATGGGCGAAAGCAGTGGATTTGCGGTCGTTGCTTGAGGTCGCTGCGCTCATTTTTGCAAGAGTCTTATGTCTTGGTTTCTTAAGCTCGTCCGTGCGACGAGAGGCGTTTTGTTATGAAGTTCGTTGATGAAGTTTCGATCCGAGTAAAAGCTGGCGACGGCGGTAACGGTTGCATGAGTTTCCGTCGGGAAAAATTCATCGAAAACGGTGGTCCTAACGGTGGTGATGGTGGTGATGGCGGCTCGGTCTACATGATCGCCGACGAAAACCTCAACACCCTGGTGGACTACCGTTACACCCGGCACTTTGATGCCGAGCGTGGCTCCAACGGCGGCAGCACCGACTGCACCGGTAAAAAAGGCGAAGAGTTGGTACTGCGGGTTCCGGTCGGCACCACCGTGATCGACTCCGCAACCCAGGAAGTCATTGGTGACCTGACCAAAGCCGGTCAGCGCCTGCTGGTGGCTCATGGCGGCTGGCACGGTCTGGGCAACACCCGTTTCAAGTCCAGTACCAACCGTGCGCCACGCCAGACCACGCCGGGCAAGCCAGGCGAGCAGCGTGACCTCAAGCTGGAAATGAAGGTACTGGCTGATGTGGGCCTGCTGGGTCTGCCGAATGCCGGCAAAAGTACGTTCATTCGCTCGGTGTCTGCTGCCAAGCCGAAAGTCGCCGATTACCCGTTCACTACCCTGGTGCCGAACCTGGGTGTGGTCAGCGTCGACCGCTGGAAAAGCTTCGTGGTTGCGGACATTCCGGGCCTGATCGAAGGCGCTTCCGACGGCGCAGGCCTGGGGATCCGTTTCCTCAAGCACTTGTCCCGCACCCGTTTGCTGCTGCACCTCGTCGACATGGCGCCGCTGGATGACACCAGTGCACCGGACGCTGCTGAAGTGATCGTCAGCGAGCTGACCAAGTTCAGCCCGTCCCTGGCTGAGCGTGATCGCTGGTTGGTGCTGAACAAGTGCGACCAGATCCTCGAGGAAGAGCACGAAGAGCGCGTCAAGGAGATCGTTGATCGCCTGGAATGGACCGGTCCGGTCTACGTGATCTCGGCCATTGCCAAAGAAGGCACTGAGCGCCTGACTCGCGACATCATGCGTTACCTCGAAGACCGTGCCGATCGCCTGGCCGCCGACCCTGTCTACAAGGCCGAGCTGGCTGAACTGGATCAGCGCATCGAAGACGAGGCTCGTGCCCAGTTGCAGGCGCTGGATGATCAGCGTGCCCTGCGTCGCAGTGGCGTCAAGTCGGTCCATGATATCGGTGACGATGATTGGGACGAGGAAGACGTGGATGATGAAGATGGTCCGGAAATCATTTACGTGCGCGACTGATTCGTTGCAGTAAACTTAAGCGCCGCTCAATCGAGCGGCGTTTTGGTATCTGGAAATCGGTAGTCACGAATAACGTTATGGGCGGCGCTGGGTCGCGCGGCCCTCTATCTAAGGTTGAAGATGATGCGGAGCAAGGTGACAGGTGCGCAGCGTTGGGTCGTTAAGATCGGTAGCGCGCTGCTGACGGCGGATGGCAAGGGGCTGGATCGTGCGGCCATGAGTGTCTGGGTGGACCAGATGGTGGCCTTGCATGAGGCCGGCGTCGAGTTGGTGTTGGTGTCGTCCGGGGCGGTTGCCGCCGGCATGAGCCGCCTCGGCTGGACCGCGCGACCCAGCGCGATGCATGAGCTGCAGGCT
>NZ_JACARK010001601.1:0-546 GCF_013386655.1 Pseudomonas sp. K5002
CGGTGCAGGCGCCGGGCTGGCGGCGGTGTACAACGTGCCGTTGGGCGGCGCGGTGTTTGTGCTCGAAGTGTTGGTGGGTGTGTTCAGTTGGCCGGCGGCAGTGATTGCGTTGGCCACCTCGGCCATCGGCGCGTCGGTGGCCTGGATTGGCTTGGGCGCAGAGGCGCAATACGTGGTGCCGCACTTTGTGCTCAGCCCTGGCTTGATCGCCTGGGCGCTGGGCTGCGGGCCGGTGTTTGGCCTGGCCGCCTACGGATTCACCCGGCTGACCGGCGCGGCCCGCAGCAACGCCGCCCGTGGCTGGCGGTTGCCGGTACTGTCGTTGATCAACTTCACGATCATCGGGGGCCTGGCGATTTTCCTGCCGCAGATCCTCGGCAACGGCAAGGGCCCGGCGCAACTGGGCTTTGACAATGAGCTGACCATCGGCCTCGCCGCGGTGCTGCTGGTGGTCAAGGTACTGATCACTGCGAGCAGCCTGCGCGCCGGTGCCGAAGGCGGTTTGCTGACCCCGGCGCTGGCCAACGGCGCCCTGCTCGCCATCAT
>NZ_JACARK010001602.1:0-529 GCF_013386655.1 Pseudomonas sp. K5002
GCCGGCAGTTGATCCAGCGGCCTGGCCAGCAACATCGACAGTCGGAACAGCCCGGCCTGGCGCAGTGCTTCATAGCGCGGCATTTCGGCGCGCAAGGATTTGTATTGGGTTTGCGAACGGGTGACCTGGGTTTCATCACCGCGCCCGGCATCCCGCAGGCGCTGGGTCAGGTGCGTGCTCTGGGCTTGCAGGTCGAGGGACTCGTTGGCGATCGCCAGCTCTTCGTTGGCCGCACACACCTGGGTGTAGGAGCGCACCACGTCCGCCACCAGGGTGATACGGGCGATATCAGACGCCGCCTGGGCCGCATCGGCAGTGGCCTGGGAGCTTTCAATGCCACGCTGCAAGGTGCCGAACAAATCGAATTGATAGGAAGTGCTGATACTGGCACTGCCGATATTCGCCACCGGGACTTTTTCCGTCAGCAAATAGGCCTCACCCGATTCTTGCAGGCGCTGGGCTTCGGCCTTGGCCCCGGCACTCCAGCCGCCGGCCGATTCGGCTTGCTGCACCTGATAGCGCGAGCGCT
>NZ_JACARK010001603.1:0-1231 GCF_013386655.1 Pseudomonas sp. K5002
CACCGCGAGCCCGGCATCGTCGGCGCGGCCCTGGCCCACGCCAAATACGCCGAGTTGATTCCCGACCTGCTGCACGTGCACCCCGGTGCCATGCGCGTGGCGCTGCGCTCGATCCCGTGCCTGTACTGCGTCACCGATTCCACCGCCGCCGCCGGCATGCCCGACGGCGAATACAAGCTGGGCAGCCACACCGTGACCAAGTGCCTGGGCGGCGTCCGCCTGGCCGATGGAACGCTGGCCGGCAGCACCCTGACCATGGACCAGGCGTTGCGCAACCTGGTGAAGATCGGCCTGCCGATCAGCGAAGCCTCACAACGCCTGTCGCAATTTCCTGCGGACTACCTGGGCCTCGAAGAACGCGGTCGCCTGCAACCCGGCAGCTTTGCCGACTGCGTGCGCCTGGACCGCTCCCTGCACCTCACCGACGTAATGGTCGAAGGAGAAACCATTGACTTCAAAAATGCTTGAAGAGGCCCTGGCCTCCTGTGAGGCCGTCGAGGCTCAACTGCAACGCCTGGACCCGCTGCTGGTGGAAGTCGCCGGCCGCCTGCGTCGCCAGCCACCGCAAGTGGCGATGACCATCGCCCGTGGCAGCTCGGACCACGCCGCCAGTTACTTCGCCTACCTGACTATGCAACATCTGGGGATTCCGGTGGCGTCGCTGCCGATGTCGGTGGTGACCATGCTGCAATCGCCGCTCAAGGTCAGCGGGCAAGTGGCGTTCGGTTTCTCCCAGTCGGGACAGAGCCCGGACCTGGTCAACAGCCTGCGCCTGTTGCGCAAGCGCGGTGCCTTGAGCATCTCGATGGTCAACGCCGAAGACTCGCCACTGGAAGCCGCCTGCGAATTTCATGTGCCGCTGTGCGCCGGGCCGGAACGCAGCGTCGCCGCCACCAAAAGCTTTATCGCGACCCTGAGCGCCAGCGCCCAGCTGATCGGCCACTGGAATCAGGAAGACGAGTTGCTCCAAGCCTGTAAGGCACTGCCCGAAGGTTTGCGTGAAGCCGCCAGGCAAGATTGGAGCCTGGCCATCGACGCCCTGCGCGACTGCCAGCAACTGATGGTGATCGGCCGTGGCGCCGGTTTTGCCATTGCCCAGGAAGCCGCGCTCAAGCTCAAGGAAACCTCGGCGATCCAGGCCGAAGCCTTCAGCAGCGCCGAAGTGCGCCATGGCCCGATGGCCCTGATCGATGACAACTACCCGCTGCTGGTCTTCGCCCCACGCGGCGCC
>NZ_JACARK010001604.1:0-324 GCF_013386655.1 Pseudomonas sp. K5002
CCGCTGGCGCGGATCATCTCGACAGTGGGCACGTTGAAGCCGAGCAAGGCGGGCAGGGCCCCAAGGGTTTGGGTCACGGCGACAAAGGTGTCGGCCCGCAGGATGGTGGTTTCCCACACAAAGCCGTAGCGCCGGGTGGCCAACAGCGTCAGCAGGATCACCAGGGCGCTGAGCAGGGCCAGCAGCCACAGGCTGTTGACCAGCACACCGACGGCCCAGCGATTGAGCTTGCGCCGTTGCAGCAACAGCAGCAGGGCGGGCGCCAGTTGCGCGGCCTTGGCGTCGCGGGCGAGTTTTTCGCTGAGCCATAACCACAGGCGGCCA
>NZ_JACARK010001605.1:0-351 GCF_013386655.1 Pseudomonas sp. K5002
CGGTACTCGCCAGCGGCAGGCCGGCGGCCAGGGCTTCAAGCACCTTGAGCTTGGAGCCGCCGCCATGGCGCAACGGCGCCAGAAACACCGAGCAACTCGATTGCAGGGCCAGCAGGTTGGGGACAAAACCCTGCCATTCGATGCGTCCGTCCTTCCAGCGTTCGCGCCAGCTTTCCGGCATGCCGAAACCGCAGACGCTCATGCGTGCGTCGGGGCAGCGGGCCCACACTTTCGGCAGGATCTCATCCAGTGCCCACTCGATGGCATCGACGTTGGGCGCGTATTCGTAGTTGCCCAGAAACAGCACGCGGCGGGTCGTCGGGTCGGGTCGGGCAGCAGCGAAGTGCGCGC
>NZ_JACARK010001606.1:0-376 GCF_013386655.1 Pseudomonas sp. K5002
AGCGTGACCGTTGCCTGCGCCGGGCGCCGGGAAAACCCGTGGGCCATCGGCAGCACCGCCACCCAGTTATCGCGCCCCAGCACGGCGGCATTGCGCTCGGACGGCGGGTTGAGCACCACGCCCAGGTCGATCAGATTCGCGTCGAGCAAGGTGTTCACTTCATCGTCGGTCACTTCCAGGGCCGTGACCTCGATGCCGGGATAAAGCTGGTTGAACCGACGCAGCAGCGGCGGCAGGAACACCGCCAGCACCATGGGGAAACTCGCGATGCGAATCGTCCCACGCAGCATCGGCCGCGCTTCGTCCACGGTGGTGCGAATCGCCTGCAACGCTCCCAACATCACCCGCGCCTGCTCGATCACTTGCAGGCCCAGGG
>NZ_JACARK010000166.1:0-313 GCF_013386655.1 Pseudomonas sp. K5002
TCCTGCCGGATACCGACGGCGAGGGCGCAAGCACCATCGCCGAACATATCCGCAGTGCGGTGGAGCACTTGCCACCGGCAGACGGCGACGCGCTGTCGGTCACCGTCAGCGTCGGGCTCAGTACCTGGGACAAACGCAGCCGTGGCTCGCTGGAAGAGCTGCTGCTGAGTGCCGATCGGGCGCTGTATGACGCCAAGCATTCCGGGCGCAACCGCATCGTTCACAGCCAGGCCACATAAGCCGTTATCAGCAACTACGCTAAGGGCATCCTCGAAGCAGAAGTACGCCCGATGAGCCCAAGCACCACCCGCCC
>NZ_JACARK010000166.1:393-11924 GCF_013386655.1 Pseudomonas sp. K5002
CTGCTGATCCGCGAACACGCCAACACGTTGCAGGCGGCCCAACGCACGGCCAATAACATCACCCAACTGATCGACGCTGACGTGCTGCGCAACGTCGAGCTGTACGACTTGTCGATCAAAGGCCTGATCGCCGCCACCGAACGCACTGATTTGGCTGGGGTATCGGCCGGCATCCGTCACCTGGTGCTGTTCGACCGGTCGGAAGCGGCGCCCTACAAAGGCGACATCCTGTTGCTGGACAAGGATGGCAACGTGATCGCGGACTCAGCCCTGCAGACGCCCAAATCCGCCAACTTCGCCGACCGCGATTACTTCCAGGCCCATCGGCAGAATCCCGACCTGGGCCTGTTCATCAGCCGGCCCTTCACGGCGCGCTGCGTGTGTGACGACCAATGGCGTATCGCATTCAGCCGCCGGGTTTCCGGGCCGGATGGGCGATTCCTCGGCGTGGCCGTGGCCACCATGCGCCTGTCGTACTTTCAGCAACTGTTCCGCAGCCTGAATATCGGCAGCGACAGCACCATCAACCTGATCAACCGGCAAGGCATCCTGCTGGCCCAGCAGCCGCTGCTGGAACGGGACATGATCGACAAGGACCTCAGCCAGCGGCCCAACGTCGCGCGCATATTGCACGAGCGCGACGGCAACTTTCGCGGCACCTCCAGTGTGGATGAGGAGCACCGCCTGTATACCTTCTCAACGGTGGGCGATTTACCGCTGATCGTCGTCGTGGGGCTGTCCACGAATGACATATTCGCCCCCTGGAAGCGCGCAGCACTGGTGATCAGCGGCGCCACCGGGATTTTGTGCATCGGCCTTTTGTGGCTGACCTGGATGCTCTGCATGGAACTGCGCAGGCGCCACCGTGCCGAGCAAGTGCTGTCAGAACTGGCAGCCACCGACGCGCTCACCGCCCTGGCCAACCGCCGCACCCTGGACCAACGCCTGCGCCTGGAATGGGACCGCGCCCAGCGTTCGGCCGAGCCATTGACAGTGCTGATGATTGACGTGGACCACTTCAAGGCGTTCAACGACCGACATGGCCATCAAGGTGGCGACGAGGCACTGCGCACGGTGGCGCAGGTGATCGAGGGCAATATCCGCCGCCCGGCTGACCTCGCGGCTCGCTATGGTGGGGAAGAATTTGCAGTGGTGCTGCCGCATACCGACAGCCAGGGTGCGCGCGTGATTGCTGAACATATCCGCAGCAGTGTCGAACACCTGCCGCGAGTGGGCGGGGATACGGTGCCGATTACCGTCAGCATCGGCCTCAGTACCTGGACCAAAAACAGCCGCACCACGCTGGAGGAATTACTGCTCAACGCCGACCAGGCGCTGTATGAGGCCAAGCATACCGGGCGTAATCGCGTTGTTGATGCCGGCGCTTTAAAGCCGTGACGCGAAGCATCACAGGAGGCGTTACCACGCAGAGCGTGGGAACGATCAAAAAAAAGGCCACCCGAAGGCGGCCTTTAAAAACAAAAGGAAAGAGAGTTGTTACTTACACCGCCGCGACGGGACGCATGTAAGAGATCGGTGCGGTGCTGGCATCTTCGAAGGTCACGACTTCCCAGGCATCTGTCTGTGCAATCAGCTTGCGCAGCAGTTGGTTGTTCAGGGCGTGGCCAGACTTGAAGCCTTTGAACTCGCCTATCAGGCTATTGCCCAGCAGGTAGAGGTCACCGATTGCATCGAGGATCTTGTGCTTCACGAATTCGTCTTCATAGCGAAGGCCGTCTTCGTTCAGTACACCATCCGCGTCGACCACAATGGCGTTTTCAACGCTGCCGCCGAGTGCGAGGTTGTGCTTGCGCAGGTACTCGATGTCACTCATGAAACCAAAGGTACGGGCGCGGCTGACTTCTTTTACGAACGAGGTGCTGGAAAAATCCACGCTTGCACTTTGGGTGCGGTCACGGAATACCGGGTGATCGAAATCGATCTCAAAGCTCACTTTAAAGCCTTCGAACGGGACGAAGGTGGCGCGCTTGTCGCCGTCTTCTACTGTCACTTCCCGCAGAATGCGAATGAACTTCTTGGCTGCGTCCTGTTCTTCCAGGCCGGCAGATTGAATCAAGAATACGAAGGGTCCGGCGCTGCCATCCATGATCGGGACTTCGGACGCGGAGAGCTCGACGTAGGCGTTATCGATGCCCAGACCGGCCATGGCCGAGAGCAAGTGCTCCACCGTGTCCACTTTGACGTCACCGTTGACCAACGTGGTCGACATCGTGGTTTCGCCAACATTTTCCGCGCGAGCAGGTATCTGCACCACAGGGTCCAGGTCGGCACGAACAAACACGATGCCGGTGTCGACAGGTGCGGGCTTGAGGGTCAGGTATACCTTCTCCCCGGAGTGCAGACCTACACCTGTGGCACGGATAATATTCTTCAGGGTGCGTTGTTTAATCATGGCTTGGACCGCTTCAGCGCAAATTGCGAACTGGTATCAACAAAGGCTGGCGATAATAGCAGACCAGACCTTTGCTGAACACCAATCACCTTCATAGCCCTGATACATTCCATTAATCGGCCTGACGACGCAGGAAAGCCGGGATGTCCAGGTAGTCCAGGTCATCTTGCGGATTCGGGCTGCGGGATGCAGCAGCACCGGCCTGAGCCTGGTTGCGCATCACGGTCGGACGATCCAGGTCACGATAGTTCACAGACGGCAGTTCCTGGCGCGAAGGCGCTGGAGCGGCAGCTTGCTGGCTGGCGTGGCTGGTATGGACGGTGTTGTCG
The DNA here is from genome assembly GCF_013386655.1 of Pseudomonas sp. K5002. Lineage (NCBI taxonomy): Bacteria > Pseudomonadati > Pseudomonadota > Gammaproteobacteria > Pseudomonadales > Pseudomonadaceae > Pseudomonas > Pseudomonas sp. K5002. The sequence continues at coordinate 3,136 of NZ_JACARK010000166.1, forward strand.
ATGACCTTTACAGGCTTCTCGATTTTCGCACCCAGGCCGGTCGCAACAACGGTCACGTGCAGTTCGTCGCGCATGTCCGGATCGATAACGGTACCGACCTTGACCATGGCGTGCTCGGAAGCGAAGGCTTCGATGATGCTACCCACGTCGGAGTACTCACCCAGGGACAGGTCAGGACCGGCGGTGATGTTCACCAGGATGCCGCGTGCGCCTTGCAGGTTCACGTCTTCCAGCAACGGGTTGCGGATGGCCGCTTCGGTAGCTTCACGTGCACGGTTCGGACCGCTGGCGCAGCCAGTGCCCATCATCGCCATGCCCATTTCGCTCATCACGGTACGTACGTCGGCAAAGTCGACGTTGATCATGCCCGGACGCTTGATGATGTCGGAGATACCGCGAACGGCACCGGCCAGTACATCGTCAGCCTTGGCAAACGCGGACAGCAGGCTTGCGTCCTTGCCGAGGATGGTCAGCAGCTTCTCGTTGGGAATGGTGATCAACGAGTCGACGCTTTCGGACAGCAGACGGATGCCTTCATCGGCGATCTGCATGCGCTTGCGACCTTCGAACGGGAATGGACGGGTCACGACGGCAACCGTCAGGATCCCCATTTCCTTGGCCACTTCGGCAATGATCGGCGCAGCACCGGTACCGGTACCACCGCCCATGCCCGTGGTGATGAACACCATGTTGGTGCCTTGCAGCACTTCAGCGATGCGCTCGCGGTCTTCCAGGGCGGCTTGACGGCCGACTTCCGGATTCGCGCCGGCACCCAGGCCCTTGGTCACGGCTGTGCCCAATTGCAGGATGGTGCGTGCACCGATGCTTTTGAGGGCCTGGGCGTCAGTGTTGGCGCAGATGAATTCAACGCCTTCAATGTTGCTCTTGACCATGTGGTTGACAGCGTTGCCGCCGCCACCGCCGACGCCGATCACTTTGATGACCGGGCTTGCGGGGATGTTGTCTACGAGTTCGAACATTTTCCCTCTCCTTTCATTTCTCTAGTTTTTTCGCCTACTACTTGAAACGGTGTTGCGGTAAATCTTTAGAAATTGCCTTTCACCCAAGCCTGCAACCGCTCGAACAACGGCGCTTTCGCTTCGTCGTCGCTTCTGTAGCTGTCGCGGTTGCTCGGGCCCGACAGGGAAATGCCGTCGGTCTGCTTTTGCAGCCCGTACAACAGCAAGCCCACACCGGTGGAATAAATCGGGTTGCGCACTACGTCGCCCAGGCCTTTCACGCCATGGGGCACGCCCAGGCGGACCGGCATGTGGAAGATTTCCTCGGCCAGTTCGACCGCGCCTTCCATCTTCGAGGTGCCACCGGTCAGCACGATGCCGGCCGGGATCAAATCTTCGTAGCCGCTGCGACGCAGTTCAGCCTGGATCAGGGTGAACAGTTCGTCGTAGCGCGGCTCGACCACTTCGGCCAATGCCTGGCGCGACAGTTCGCGCGGTGGACGGTCGCCCACGCTTGGCACCTTGATGGTTTCACCGGCACCGGCCAGCTTGGCCAGGGCGCAGGCGTAACGGATCTTGATTTCTTCGGCGTACTGGGTCGGTGTGCGCAACGCCATGGCGATGTCGTTGGTCACCTGGTCACCGGCAATCGGGATCACGGCGGTGTGACGGATCGCACCCTCGGTGAAGATCGCGATGTCCGTGGTGCCGCCGCCGATGTCCACCAGGCACACGCCCAGTTCTTTTTCGTCGTCGGTCAGTACCGAGTAAGCCGAAGCCAACTGCTCGAGAATGATGTCGTCGATTTCCAGGCCGCAGCGGCGCACGCATTTTTCAATGTTCTGTGCAGCGTTGACGGCGCAGGTCACTACGTGAACCTTGGCTTCCAGACGTACGCCCGACATGCCCAGGGGCTCGCGAACGCCTTCCTGGTTATCGATCACGTAGTCCTGCGGCAGGGTGTGCAGCACGCGCTGGTCAGCCGGGATCGCCACGGCTTGCGCTGCGTCGAGTACCCGCTCCAGGTCAGCCGAGCTGACTTCGCGGTCGCGAATCGCGACGATGCCGTGGGAATTCAGGCTGCGGATGTGGTTGCCGGCAACGCCGACAAATGCCGAGTGAATCCGGCAACCGGCCATCAGCTGCGCTTCTTCGATGGCGCGCTGGATCGATTGCACGGTGGATTCAATATTCACCACCACGCCCTTCTTCAGGCCCCGGGACGGATGCGTGCCGATTCCGACGATTTCCAGCGTGCCGTCGTCCGCGACCTCGCCTACCAGCGCCACCACCTTGGAGGTGCCGATATCCAGACCGACGATCATTTTGCCGCTTTGCACGTTTGCCATGGGTCCTGCCTCTTCTTAATTCTTCGCGACAGCAGGTTGCGCTGCCGTGGGCGCCGCAGGGGCCCGCCAGCCGACGGCAAGGCCGTTGGCGTAACGCAGGTCGATGCTCGCAATGTTCGTAATCTGTTCTTTCAAGGTCTTTTCATAGATGGCGATAAAACGGCGCATCTTTTCCACCAGGTTGCCGCGTCCCAGCAACAACTCGATGCCCGGGCCGGAACTGCCTGCACCCGTGGTCAAAAACCAGCTGCCCCGCTCGCGCAATTCCAGTCGCGCAATCGAGAAGCCCAACGGCCGCAGCATCTGGCTCAACGCCTGGTACTGCTGCATCACTTGCTGCTGCGCCCGCTGCGGTCCGAACAACTGCGGCAGGTGCTCGTAATTCGCCACTTCGCGAGGTGCAAACGCCTGGCCCTGGTTGTTCAACAGCGCACCATCACCCCAACGGGCCACGGGCAGTTGTTCTTCCAGGCGGATCGTCACTTGATCCGGCCACACGCGACGTACTTCGGCGTGGGCAATCCATGGCATCTGTTCCAGCTCGGAGCGCATGCCTGCCAGGTCGATGGTGAAGAAGCTCGACGCCACAAACGGGGCGATTCGCTGCTGCACGGCTTGCTGGCTGATGTAGCTCAAGTCACCCTGCACGCTGATCTTGGTGATCGGCCGGTCGGCATACGGCAGCAGGCGCTGGGCGCCTTCATACGTACCGAACCCCAGGGCCACCAGGATCACCGGCCAGAACAACGCCTTGAGAAAACCAAAGTTGGCTTTCGGCATGCGCGCCGACATCGGCTCTTTAGCCACCATTCGGCTGGCACCACGCGGCACCGGCTTGCGGCCGGGAGCGGGTTGCTGATGACGAAGCGATGCGCCGTTCATGGTCTTAGCCTCGTGGCTCTATGCTTGCTGCCAGGATCGCCAGCACCAACTGCTGGAAATCCAGGCCGGCGGCACGAGCGGCCATGGGTACCAGGCTGTGGTCGGTCATCCCGGGTGCAGTGTTGACTTCCAGGAACCAGAAGTTCCCCTGGTCATCCTGCATCACGTCTGCCCGCGCCCAACCGGCGATACCCAGCGCCTCACAGGCTTTCGCCGTGAGGTCCATCAATTCCTGTTCCTTGGCTGCGTCGAGGCCGCACGGGATCCGGTACTGGGTATCGGAGGCCACATACTTGGCGTCGTAGTCGTAAAAGGTGTGAGGCGTGCCCAATGCGATGGGCGGCAATACCTGGCCACGCAGAGTAGCGATGGTGAACTCGGGACCTTGAATCCACTGTTCCACCAACACTTGCGAATCGTAGGTACTGGCCGCTTTCCATGCGTCAATCAATTCGGCGGCTGAGTTCACTTTAGCCATGCCGATACTGGAGCCTTCATGGGCTGGTTTGACGATCAAAGGCAGGCCCAGTTCCTTGGCTGCAGAAATACAATCGTCTTCGCTGCACAGCACGCTGTGACGCGGGGTCGGAATACCCAGGCTGTGCCACACCTGCTTGGTGCGCAACTTGTCCATGGCCAGGGCCGAAGCGAGGATGCCGCTGCCGGTATACGGAATGCCCAGGCACTCCAGCAGGCCCTGCATGCTGCCGTCTTCACCGCCACGGCCGTGAAGAATGATGAAGGCGCGGTCGATCTTCTCGGCCTGCAGGCGCGACAGGAAGTCATCACCCACGTCGATGCCGAACGCATTCACACCGGCACTTTGCAGCGCTTCCAGCACGGCATTGCCGGACTTCAGCGACACTTCACGCTCAGCGCTCTTGCCACCGAACAGCACCGCAACCCGGCCGAAGTCGGCAGGTTGAATGGTCGAGAACAGGGAGCCGTAGTCAGTGGTCATTTCGACTTCCCCTGTGCGGCGGCAAACAGCGGGCTTGCCAGCAATTTAGGGGCGAGGCCACCGATGTCACCGGCACCCTGGCACAGCAGGATGTCGCCGGCACGCAGCAGCGGCTTGACGATCGGCGCCAGGTCCACACCACGCTCGATGTAGATCGGGTCCAACTGGCCGCGTTGACGGATGCTGTTGCACAGCTTGCGGCTGTCGGCACCCGGGATCGGTTCTTCACCGGCCGGGTAGACTTCCATCAGCAGCAACACGTTGGCATCCGCCAGTACATTGACGAAATCGTCGTACAGGTCGCGGGTACGGCTGTAGCGGTGCGGCTGGTACACCATCACCAGGCGGCGTTCCGGCCAACCACCGCGTACGGCCTTGATCACCGCTGCCACTTCGGTCGGGTGGTGACCGTAGTCGTCCACCAGCATCACGTTGCCGCCGTCCACCGGCAGTTCGCCGTAGACCTGGAAGCGACGACCCACGCCGGCAAAACCCGACAGGCCTTCGACGATGGCTTCATCGCTGACGCCTTCGTCGGAGGCGATGCAGATGGTCGCCAGGGAGTTGAGTACGTTGTGGTTGCCCGGCATGTTCACCGAGACATCCAGCGGCTCGCGGTCAGGACGCAGCACGGTGAAGAAAGTCTGCATGCCTTGCTGGCGCACATTGATCGCGCGCACGTCACAGTCTTCGCTGAAGCCGTAGGTCACGGTCGGACGCTTCACCAGCGGCAGGATTTCGCGCACCACCGGATCGTCCAGGCACACCACGGCCAGACCGTAGAACGGCAGGTTGTGCAGGAACTCGACGAAGGTTTTCTTCAGTTTGTTGAAGTCACCGTCGTAGGTCGCCATGTGGTCGGCGTCGATGTTGGTCACCACGGCCACCAGCGGTTGCAGGTGCAGGAAGCTGGCGTCGCTTTCATCGGCTTCGGCGATCAGGTAACGGCTGGTCCCCAGTTGTGCATTGGTGCCGGCTGCATTCAGGCGGCCACCGATGACGAAAGTCGGGTCCAGGCCACCGGCGGCGAACACCGAGGCGATCAGGCTGGTGGTGGTGGTCTTGCCGTGGGTACCGGCGACGGCGATGCCGTGGCGGTAGCGCATCAGCTCAGCCAGCATTTCGGCACGCGGCACTACGGGAATGCGGCGTTCAAGGGCGGTGGCCACTTCCGGGTTGGAGGTGTTCACAGCGCTGGAGACCACCAGCACGTCGGCTTCGGCAGCGTTCTCGGCGCGGTGGCCGATAAAGATTTTTGCGCCAAACGATTCCAGGCGCTCGGTGACCGGCGACATTTTCAGGTCGGAGCCGGACACCTGGTAACCCAGGTTCAGCAACACTTCGGCGATCCCGCACATGCCCACGCCGCCGATACCGACGAAGTGGATGCGACGGATGCGGCGCATTTCCGGTTGCGGCATGGCTTTCTGATTCTCAACCATGGGCCACCTCCAGGCAGATATCGACCACGGTGCGGGTTGCGTCAGGTTTGGCCAGGCGGCTTGCGGTGCTCGCCATGCTGTTCAGTCGTTCCGGTTGCATCAAAACCTCGGTCAGGCGTGCGGCCAAATCGGCGGCGCCAGTCGTTCTTTGCGGCAGCAGGAAGGCAGCGCCCTCCCCGGCCAAATATTCGGCGTTGCGGGTCTGGTGATCGTCGATCGCGTGGGGCAAAGGCACCAGCAAGGACGGCAGACCGGCGGCAGCCAGTTCACTGACGGTCAACGCACCTGCGCGACAGACCACCAGGTCGGCCCAGCCATAGGCTTGGGCCATGTCTTTGATGAAGGGCTGCACATTCGCCTCCACACCCGCTTCGCGGTAGCGCGTGGCGGTCACTTCATCGTGGTTCTTGCCGGCCTGATGGAAGATCTCGGGGCGCAATGCTTCAGGGAGTTGCGACACCGCTTCAGGCAGCAATTTGTTCAAGGGTTCGGCTCCCAGGCTTCCGCCCAGGATCAACAGGTGCGCCTTGCGACCAGCCAACGGCTGGCGGGCGATGTCCATGAACAGTTCGGTACGCACCGGGTTGCCGGTGGTACGCAACTTGTCCGCGGCACCAAAGGTCTTCGGAAACGCCTCGCATACCCGTGCAGCCAAGGGCACCAGCAGGCGATTGGCAGTGCCGGCCACGGCATTCTGCTCGTGGACGATCACTGGCACGCCGGCGAGTCTTGCCGCAACACCGCCCGGGCCGGTCACGTAGCCACCAAAGCCCAGCACGCATACCGGCTTCACTTCGCGGATCACCTTGCGCGCCTGCCACACGGCCTTGAGCAACACGAACGGCGCCTTCAGCAGGGACAATTTGCCCTTGCCACGCAAGCCGGTGACGTTGATCAAATGCAGCGGCAAGCCGGCATTCGGTACCAGATCATTTTCGATGCCGCGCGGCGTACCGAGCCAATGCACGGTGTAGCCACGGTTCTGGAACTCACGGGCACAGGCCAGCGCCGGGAACACGTGGCCACCGGTGCCGCCTGCCATGATCAGCACGTTAGCGCCCATGGTTCGGCTCCTCGGCGAAGTCGCTTTCGCTGAACTCCATCTCTTCGCTGCCCAGGTGGGTCCGACTCTCCCACTCGATACGCAGCAACAACCCGAGACAGGCGCAGCAAATCACCAACGAGCTGCCGCCGTAACTGAGGAACGGCAAGGTCAGGCCCTTGGTCGGCAGCAGGCCGACGTTCACCCCGATGTTGATCAGGAACTGGCCGATCCACAGGAACGACAAGCCGTACGCCACGTAGGCGGCGAAATATTGCTTGGCCTTTTCGGCCCACAAGCCGATGTACATGCCGCGAACACACACGAACACGAACAGCGCGACGGTGCACAGCGAACCGACCACGCCCAGCTCTTCGGCGAGTACCGAGAACACGAAGTCGGTGTGGGCTTCCGGCAGGTAGAACTGCTTCTGCACGCTATTGCCCAGGCCCACGCCCAGCCACTCACCGCGACCGAAGGCGATCAACGCCTGGGTCAACTGGTAGCCGGAACCGAACTGATCGGACCACGGGTCGGTAAAGGTAATCAGACGGGCCATCCGGTAGGGTTGCGCCTGCACCAGAATGGTCACGGCGGCCACCGCCAGCACCACCATCAAGGTGAAGCGGAACAGGCCGACGCCACCGAGGAACAGCATCGCCGCCGCCGCCCCCATCATTACAACGGTGGCACCGAAGTCCGGCTCCATCAGCAACAGGCCGGCCATGGGCAGCAGCACGATGAACGGCTTGAAGAAGCCCATCCAGCTTTCGCGTACTTCTTTCTGGCGCCGCACCAGGTAGCCGGCGAGGTAGATCACCACGAACACCTTGGCGATTTCCGAGGGCTGCACGTTGAACGCACCGAAGCCGATCCAGCGCATCGAGCCGTTCACCTCACGCCCGATGCCGGGCAGGATCACCATCACCAACAGGCCGAAGGCGCCCACCAGCATCAGCCAACCCAGGCGCTGCCAGGTGGCGATCGGGATCATCATGGTGACGATGCATGCGCCAAGGCCAATCACCAGGTACACCAGGTGACGGATCATCATGTACAGGGTGTTGCCCGATTGCACCGCAGCCACTTCCGAGGAGGCCGAGGTGATCATCACAAGGCCCAGGCCCAGCAGCGCGAGGCAACCGGCAAGCATCGGGAAATCAAGGTCGATACCGCGCCCGGTAATGATCGGCGACGGGTACGGCTTGATGATGTTACGGAAATTGATACTCATGCCAAGGCCTCCACGGCGCGGGCGAACAGCTGGCCGCGCTCTTCGTAGTTCTTGAACATGTCGAAACTGGCGCAGGCAGGCGACAGCAGCACCACGTCGCCCGGCTGAGCCAAGGCTTTGGATTGGGCAATGGCATCGTCCAGGGACTGCGCGCGCACCTGCGGTACGGCGTCGCCCAGGGCATCGGCGATCAGGCCGGAATCACGGCCCATCAACACCACGGCGCGGCAGTTGGCGGCGACCGGGCCTTTAAGGTCCTTGAAGTCGGCACCCTTGCCGTCGCCACCGGCGATCAGCACGACCTTGCCCTGAATGTCGGCACCCAAGCCTTCGATGGCAGCGAGTGCCGCACCGACGTTGGTGGCCTTGGAATCGTTGTAATAGCCAACACCAGCCAGCTCGCGAACCCACTGGCAGCGATGCTCAAGGCCGGCAAAGCTGCGCAGGGCCGAGAGCATGGCGTCGAACGGCAAGCCAACTGCGTGACCGAGCGCCAGCGCCGCCAGGGCGTTGGCCTGGTTGTGGGCACCACGGATTTTCAGTTCGCGCACCGGCATCAGGTTCTGGAATTCGAAGGCCAGGTATTTCTCGCCGTTCTCTTCCCGAAGGCCGAAGGCCTTGAAGTCAGGCTTGTTCAGGCCGAAGGTCCAGCACGGCAGACCTTCGCCGATCAGCGGACGGCTCAGGGCATCCTGACGGTTCACCACCACTTGCCGCGCGCCACGGAAGATCCGGTGCTTGGCCAGGTGATACGCCGGCAGGCCGCTGTAGCGGTCCATGTGGTCTTCGCTGACGTTGAGCACGGTGGCCACTTCGGCGTTGAGCTGGTCAGTGGTTTCCAGCTGGAAGCTCGACAGCTCCATCACGTACAGCTCGACGTCGTCGTTGAGCAGGTCCAGCGCCGGCGTGCCGAGGTTGCC